>NZ_QQAY01000004.1 GCF_003350505.1 Falsibacillus pallidus | reverse complement strand
AGCGAGGAGGCTTGCCAGTTCGTCCGCGGAAAGCGAGTGGATTCCCGCTCAATCGTTTAGAAAAACCTGAAAAATGGTTAACTTGATGGCTATGGCAGCCCCCACTTCCTAATTGCACCGCCTGCCAGCCTCATGAACGGAACTTCTGAAAGAACCGCGATTAAAAAGGCAATGCCGATACCACTGTAGCTCCCCCCTGATTCCTTTACAAACAAACCAAAGTAAACATTGTTCGCTAGATTCGGTCCGAAAATCATAAACGTCACAATCAGGAATAAAACAAATTTTTTATGTGAAAACAGCTCTTTGATCCCTTTCTTTAAGTCGATTTTTGCGGCCGCCTTTTCTTTTGGAAAGTTAAGAGCAAGCAAAGAAGATGCTGCCAAGGAAATCAGAAATGAAAAAAAGATGATCTTTGGGCCAATAAATCCTTCAGAGAGTCTTCCCATAATAAAAACGGCAATTCCAAACCCAAGTGAACCGAACAGTCTTATATTTCCATAATTGTAGTTGACTTTGCTTGTATATTTAAGCGAAATCGAATCAGAAACAGGAATGATGGCGCTTTGAAAAATGGCAATGCACACCGCAACCAATAGAATAAGGATGTATTGATGAAACATTATGTACCCAAGAGCGAATACTCCGGCAATGACAGTAGTCCCGGTTAATACTTTAGTTGGGGCATTCGTGATATCACAAATGATGCCCCACAAAGGTTGGAAAAATATCATCATTATCGGTCCGACTGACATGATTGTCCCAATCTGGACCCCATCTAAATGTTCTGTTCCGCTCAAATAAACACTTAAAAGCGGAAAAAGGCTCCCCACCCCAAAAAAAGTAAGCAGATAAAAGATCTGCATGGTGAAGATTGTTTGTTTCTTGTTCCCATTCATGCTGTATCCTCCAGTAATTTTCCTTTAATAGTCTACTAGAAATACTACTCTATATTTTTGAAATAATAAATATGAAAATCAATTGTTGTCTGCCTATGCGTTTTACAGCTCGAAAAAACCCACAGATAAGATGTGGGTTTTCCAATGATTATACCAATTAAGCATGTACACTATTATTGAACTCTTCTTTCACTTCTTTTAGCAAGCTGTCATCCGAAAGAAGGTCGTATCCAGTCAGTGCAAGGGCCGTAGTTCCTTGAATCAATGCTTTTCTTCCTTGCTCGGAAACTGTTAAATCCGCCAACTCCCTCGTATGCCCGATTAAATCCGCTTTACCTAATCCAATATAGGGATGTATGGCAGGCACAACGTGGCTTACATTTCCCATGTCCAAGGAACCAAGGTTTTTGCTTGCAGGCTGTACATCCTCCGCACCAGCTAATTCCATATTTTTTGTAAAAGCCTCTGAAAGCTGCTGATTGGTGATCATATCATCGTAGCTTAATTCATAATTGCTGATTTCAAGCTTTGCACCCGTCATGCTTTCTGCACCTTTAGCGATATTTTTGACCCTTTCAACAATCTCATTCAGATATTCCCTGTCCTTTGCCCTGAAATAAAATTGCGCACATGCATAATCAGGAATTACATTGGCTGCAACTCCCCCATCTTTAATGATGCCATGCATTCTCACATCTTGTCTGACCTGCTGACGCATGGCATTGATCCCATTGAATAGCATGAGAACGGCATCTAATGCATTGATGCCTTTTTCCGGTGATGCTGCAGCATGAGAAGTCTTGCCATGGTATTCAAATTGGATAGCATCCATCGCCAATGAATTTCCGCTTTTGTATGAAAGTCCAGACGGATGCACCATCATGGCGGCGTCGATTCCATCAAAGATACCTTGTTCGGCCATAGGCACTTTCGCTCCATTTGTTTCTTCTGCCGGAGTACCAAGTACGATGACCTTACCTCCCGTTTCGTTAACCACCTTGCTTAACATGATACCAGCAGCCATGCTCATGGTTCCAATCATGTTATGCCCGCACCCATGACCGATCTCAGGAAGAGCGTCGTATTCGCATAAATATGCAACGACAGCCCCTGGCTTCCCGCTGTCGAATTCGGCTTTAAAAGCCGTGGGCCTTCCCACTATATTCTCTTCTATATTAAAGCCATGACTTTTCAAGTACTCCATTAGTTTGGCTGAAGACTTATATTCCTGATCACCTAATTCAGGGTTTTGAAAAATATATTCACTTATTCCATAAAAATCACTTTTGTATGAATCTATCAATTCTATTAATTTTTGTTTCATCGAAAGCCCTCCATCCCTATTATTCTCCTTGATTATAGACCTTATAATTATTAATTTCAATCGAATTAATATTCACATTAAGAAAGCCGACTAATTAAAGTCGGCTTTCTTACTATTCAAATTCAGGAAGGTGGCCGATGTATTCTGAATTCGGGCGGAATATTGTATTATGTTCTGCCTGTTCGATTACATGTGCCGACCAGCCTACAACACGGCTGGCAGTAAATGTCGGTGTAAAGAGTGCGTCATCCATATCGATCGCCCTCATGACCGCCGCTGCATAAAATTCTACATTCGCGTATAAGTTCCTTCCAGGTTTATATTCTGCCAGCAGTTTAGCGGCCAGTTTTTCAACATGCAAAGCCAGGTCCAGCCATTTATCCTGTCCGGAAACTTCCATGGCTTTTTCCCTCAATGCTTCTGCTCTCGGGTCCGTGGTTTTATAGACACGATGCCCGAAGCCCATTAAACGCTCTCCGTTCTCAATTTTCTCCCTCAGCCATTTTTCTGCACGTTCCTCTGATTTAATATCATTCAACATTTGAGTGACTCCTGATGGCGCTCCTCCATGAAGAGGGCCCTTCATCGTGCCGATTGCAGAAGTAACTGCTGATGCCATGTCTGATTCGGTTGAAATCGTTACCCTGGCAGAAAATGTCGAGGCGTTCATCCCATGTTCCAATGTAAGGATCATATAGGTTTCAAGTGCACTGATATGAGCTGGAAGCGGCATTTCCCCTGTCAGCATATATAAATAATTGGCTACATGATTCAATTCCTCATTTGGTGCAACATACGGTTTATTGGCTAATTTTCGCTTTCTATAGGCAATGATGGAAGGAATGATACCGGTTAGTTTAATGGCTTGCTCGGTTGTTGGCATCCATTCAAACGAGGCATCCCCGAGCGCTGAAACAGCCGTACGGATGACCCCCATTAAGTCCATGTCCTGGGGAAGGGTGTCGATAATATCCATTAAATAGCCAGGCAGAGTACGATGGCTTTTCAATGCATCGGCCAAATCTGCCAGTTGGGCTTGATTTGGTTTTTGCCCATACCATAACAGGTAGGCCGCTTCCTCAAAAGAAAATTCAAGCGCAATTTTTTTTGCATCAAATCCCCTGTAAACCAAATGACCTTTGTTTCCGTCAATATAACTGATAGCCGTCTGTGCGGCCACTATCCCTTTTAAACCTTGATTCATTCCTTATCTCCCCTTTCTTCTAAATTTAGTATATATGGTATAATGATTTAAAAAAATTAAATATTTTTTAACTTTTTAATTAATAAGATTAATTGATTAAGAGGGGCTGTTCAAAGTGGATTTCAAATGGATACATACATTCATAACTGCCGCAAAACATGAAAATTTCCGGAAAACTGCGGAAGAATTATTCATTTCTCAACCTTCTGTCACGATACATATTAAATTGCTCGAAGAAGAATTAGGATGTTCTCTTTTTCAAAGAAAAGGCAGGAACATCCTTCTTACAGAAGAAGGCAAACAATTTCTTCCTTCTGCAAAAACATTGTTGAAAGAATATGAGAACGGACTTGCAAATGTACATCGCATCAAACAAGGCTATTCTCAATCCTTAATGCTTGGCATTTCCCCATTAATCGCAGATACTATTCTTCCATTCGTTTTGAAGCAATTCATGAAATCTCATCCCGAAGTAGAGATAAGCGTAAAAATTGTGGAATCTGCAGGAATTGAATCTGCTGTCGAGCATGGAGAAGTAGATTTAGGATTAAGCTGTCTGCAAGTCCAAAATTCTGATTTAACCTGCTCTCTTTTATTTGAAGACCCTGTCATTTTTGTTGTTCCCCATGACGGTAAAGACAGTGAGACCGCACCGCCATTGGATGCCGTAGAACTTCTTTCATCACATCATCTGATGACCCATAATCATCCGGATTATTGGGATTCTCTTTTAAGATCTCTCCGTACTAAAGTAACCGGAATCCGGACCATGACAGTTTCACAAGTTCATGTAACAAAGCGTTTCATTACAGAAGGTCTCGGAGTCTCCTTCCTCCCATCTTCTACTGTCAGAAGGGAATTGATGGAAGGCAGACTCTTAGAAGTCCCTTGCCCTGTCATCCCGATGCCCACAGCGAAAACATATGCAATCCGAAAATATGAACACACAAAAGAAAAGAAATTCCTTGAATTTCTTTCCCAATTCAGAATATAAAACTACGAAACTGTTTTTTTCTCAAGATCACGTGCTGTCCCACTCATTTCAACATCCTTTTCATCCTTTAAGGTGCCAAAAAGAACATCTACAAAAGGAGTGGAAACCCCAAACCAATAATTTTCGTTTTTATAATGGTGCAGTATATGAACTTTCTTCAGCCATTTTCCAAATTTGGTTTTAGGTTTTAACGGTGTATGAGCAACATAGTGAGTCCATTCATAAATCAATAGCATAGAAAGCAGACCAGCTGAAAAAGAGAATGTATGAAACCATTCATTGTGCAGTCCATAGAAGATCGCAGATAAGGCAACCATACTCGGAAGGCTGTACCAAATCGGCAGAAACAATAAATGAAGATCATTTGGATATACGTGATGATCATAGTGAAGCCTTTTTAATAATTTTAAAAGAAAGGGATGTTTCGGCGCTTTCAAATGGAAAACAAATCGATGGGTCAAATATTCGCTGAACATGAATACTACTAAACCAGCAGCAAAAAACAAGAAATGCCAAAAGGTTAACCCTCTCCATAAAGAGGCACCAATCAAACTAATGGTTATCACCATCAAAATAGCTATTTCTGTATGAAGAAAAAAATCTTTATACACTTTTTTCATACTCTTTTTCCTCTCTATTCATTATTTTGCTGAAAGAAGGACCTCACTAAGTAGGAAGGGGAATTCTCGAACATTGATAAATAATTCAGGGCATGCTTCTTAGGAAACAAAGTCTTGGTGATTTCCCTTTGAGAACTTCCCTTCTTTTGAAGTAATTCAACCTTTCCTTTCACCTCTTCAAGATAATCCAGCTTTCTTTGGAGCATCTTCTTTCCATCCTTAAAGATTCCTGCATGGGAACAAATATATGTTTCAAAATCATATTCCAATACCTTTTGTATGGACCCCATTAAGATTGAAGCATCCTCAAATGCAAATAAGCTCTTGGGCTTCCCTAAAACATATAAATCCCCTCCGAACATCCAGCCGTTTTCTTGATTATAAAGAGCAATATGGTCAGGAGAATGCCCTGGCGAATGAATGAATTCCCATTCATATTTCCTTCCGTTTAGCCTTTCCGGTAAAATTTTGGGAATGAATGCCTTTCGACCTCCCCAAAAAACCTTGCGATAGAATGGGAGATTCGCTCTTTTAGTACAAAGTTCAATGCCCTGCTCGTGAATAAAAATGGGCACCTCCCTGTTTTTTTGTATCCATGGCGCCAATCCTGAATGGTCTTCGTGATAGTGAGTCAATATGACTTGGTCATAATCCCAGCTTTTCAGTACCGGAATCAACTCATTCGTCTTAGACGACGGACCCGTATCCACTAAAATCCCGTCGATTAAATACAGATTGACATAGAGAGATTGCTTGGCAAAAGTGACTTTCATTTCTGCTTGAATGATTTCATCATGCTGCTTAATTCTCATCATTTTATTTCATCCTTGTATTTGTATATTAGTCAAATTGATGGTCTTGCTGTGAATCAAGGAAATTGACCGGCATCAAACTTTTTCAGATGCCGGCAATCAAAAATCAATTGACTGGTGTGTCTATTTCTTTAAGGCTGCTCTTCAATAAAAACTTTTGAATTTTTCCACTGGCATTCCGAGGCAGCTGGTCGACGAAATAATATTTCCTTGGTCGTTTATAATCTGCAAGCTTGGCACTTCCTTTACAAAAAGCATCAAGGATTTCTGCTGTAAGGGAAGGTTCTTTTTTTACAATAAATGCAACGACCTCCTCCCCCCATTTCTCATGAGGTGCACCCAGGACAGCAGCATCCAGGACTCCTTCATGTTCAAACAGGAAATCTTCCACTTCCCTCGGATAGATATTTTCTCCGCCGCTTATGACCATGTCATCCACCCGATCAGCTATGAACAAATAGCCGTCTGTATCCATATAGCCAAGGTCTCCTGTATGATACCAACCTTTAAAAAGAGCTTTTTCGGAGGCTTCCTCCCGATTGAAATAACCAGCCATCATGGATGGACCCCTTACGATGATTTCCCCGACTGCTCCAGCAGGTAAAATGTCCTCAGGCTCAGAAGGTCCATCTTCATTTGGCTTAACAATACGAATCTCATGATTATAGCAAGCCTTGCCGGCAGATCCTGCTTTGTGTATCTGTTCATCTTCTAATAGGAAGCTGACAGCTGGCCCCATCTCCGTCTGGCCATACGCTTGAATCAAGTTTATCCCAAGCTTTTCCCTTACTGCAGTAACAAGGACGGGCGCCATTGGTGCGGCTCCGTATAAACCGATCCTTAATGAAGATAATTCTGTTTCGGACAAATCTTCTTGAAGGAGCATATTCCACATTGTGGGTGCCCCAAAAAATGTAGAGATCTTTTCATCGGATATTGTTTTAAGTACTTCTTTCGGTTCAAAGTGATGAATGATGACATTTTTGGCCCCGACATGCACTCGAGGAAGAAAGCAGCAATGCAGCTCTGCACAGTGAAACATCGGAGCTGCAACCAAACCGATATCTTTTGGACGGATCTGCTTTACTGCGATGCAAGTCAAACTTTGTTCAATCATATCCCGGTGTCTGTGCAATACCCCTTTTGGCCTTCCAGTTGTACCGCTGGTATACATAATGGCATAGATATCATTTTCAGCAACCTCTTGAGGCGCCAATACTGTCGGTTTATCAGAAATGCAATCCCAGAAGCAGCGGGCATAGGGCAATGTTTCCTCATGGATGGACCAGAATAATGTTTCCGGGAATTGTTCATGCAGCCCATGGACTTGCTGCGATAGACTTTTCTCAAATAAAAGGATCTTTGGTTTGGCATCATTTAATATGAAAGCAACTTCTTCTGTCTTCAAACGGAAATTTATCGGGTTCACTATGGCTCCAATTTTTGCACATGCAAAGTAAAGAATGGCCAGTTCGCTCCCATTGCACAAAAATGTCGATACCCGGTCCCCCTTTCGCACTCCGTTATCCATTAATGCATTCGCGGTTCGGTTGACATCTTCATTCCATTGTTGGAAGGTCCATCGTTTATTTAATGTTAGATCGACCAATGCTTCTTTATGGGGATATCGATTGACTGATTGTTCAAAGACATTTCCTATGGTTACGTACATTCTCAACACACTCCATCTCAATTTATAGGTTTATGAAATGTTCCTGAAGACGTTCCCTCAACGCGCGTTTCAAAAACTTCCCTACAGAAGTTTTTGGTATTTCCTGCATAAATAGAAGATCGTCCGGTATCCACCACTTGGCGAATTGGGGAGCAAGATAGTCCAATAATTCTTGTTTGCTTACTGAATCTTTATAGGCGTCCTTCAATACCACACATGCAAGTGGCCGTTCCTGCCATTTGGGATGAGGGACAGCGATAACGGCTGCTTCGAATACTCCTTCATGGGACATAAGTGCATTTTCAAGATCGACTGAAGAAATCCATTCACCCCCGCTTTTAATGAGATCTTTCGTCCGATCTGTAATCTTAATGCACCCTTGTTCATTGATTGTTGCAATGTCCCCGGTATAAAGCCAGCCATCCTTGAAAGTGGACTTGCTCCTTTCATCGCGATAATACTCATCCGCGACCCATGGCCCCCTGATAATCAATTCACCCATTGTATTTCCGTCCCAAGGCACCTCGCCCTTTTCATTGATGACCTTAATTTCAAGTCCTGGCACAACGAGCCCTTGTTTGGCGCGGATATCAATCAATTCTTCCCCCACTGCACCCTCCATGCTGCTGGTGATCGTGGATAATGTAGCTACCGGACTAGTTTCAGTCATCCCATATCCATGAATAAAAGGCACTTTGTGGGTTTGTTCAAAAGCCCTGATGACACTTTTTGGGGCTGCAGCACCACCACAGATCAATGCACGAAGACTGCTAATATTATAGTCGTTCATTTCAAGTTCCTTTAAAAGCCCAAGCCAAATTGTAGGGACTCCGGCTGTAAACGTCACTTTTTCATCCTGGATCAATTTTGCGATAATTGCCGGTGTCATGCCTGGACCAGGTAGGACCTGCGTGGCTCCAAACCATACAGAGGCGAATGGAAGCCCCCATGCATTTGCGTGGAACATCGGGACTACAGGCATTGTGACATCCCGTTCGGAAAGAGCAAGTGTATCTGCCAATCCTATAGCCATACTATGGAGATAAATCCCCCTGTGGGAATATACGACTCCTTTTGGATTACCGGTAGTGGCAGATGTATAGCACATTCCTGCCGGAGAATTTTCATCTAAATCTTCTTTAAAGGCATAATTCTCATCACCTTGTTCAATCAGTTCTTCATAAGAGTAGACAGGAGAAAGTGTGGTTTCGGGAAGAGATCTTTCATCAGACATAATGACGAATGTTTCGACTGTATGCAATTGATCACGGACCTTTTCAATGACAGGTACGAGATCTTCATCAATCAATAGGATTTTATCTTCTGCATGATTGATGACATAGACTAGATGTTCGGGAGACAAGCGAATATTGACCATATGGAGGACTGCACCGCTGCAAGGTACGGCAAAATAGGCTTCCAAGTGCTGGTGATGATTCCAAGCAAATGTCCCTACTTTAATGCCAGGCTCCATGCCAATCTTCTCTAATGAACTCGAAAGCCGCCTGGTCCTTTTGACAAAGTCTGAATAAGTAAAGCGCTGTATGCCGGATAGTGTTCTTGAGATGATTTGTTTTTGAGGAAAATACTTTTCTGCTCGGTGAATAAATGAAGTAAGAAGTAATGGCGTATTCATCATTTGATTCTATTCCCCCTTTTTTAATTGTTCCTGAAAAAATGATTCCCCCAGTAATAATTCATTGTGCTCCCCCAAACTGGGAAAAGGGTTCAATGATGATAAAGTAATACCGCCAGCATCCGTTGAGTTTTGAATTTGCTGCGAATACACCTCCTCTATGGAAAGGACAGGTGTCAGGCAGCAATCGTGGAGGATGCCAAACCTTGTCCATTCTTCAAATGTTTTCATACGAAATATGTCTTTCATTTCTCGTTGTGCAAGGTCAAAAGAAGACAATTTCATGCCTTTGCAGAAGTTTGACCAGAACTTATCCTCTAAGGCAGCCAAAACCATATGGCGATTATCAAGAGTTTCATAGATCGCATATCTGGGATTCAAACCATCTAATTCAGGAATTCCATTATCCCTTTTACTGTTATGGAAATATTGAAAATGATTATTCATCAAGTCAATCGCTGCATCTAAAATAGAGACCTCAATGTTTGCCCCCACACCGGTCCGCTCTTTGTGCAGGAGTGCAGCAATAATCGATTCAGAAGCTTTTATTCCACCAATCTGATCCGCTAATGTTAGGGTCGGATGTATAGGGGCATTTTCTAAATCGGCCATTTGTGAAAGAAGACCGCTTAATGCCAGATAATTCAAATCATGGCTTCCCTGATGCCTCCGTTCACTTACCGTGCTGTATCCTCTCAAAGAGCAATAAATGATATCTTTCTTTATCCTTTTCACTGACTCATACCCTAGTCCAAATCGGTCCAGGATTCCTGGACGGAAGCTTTCCAGTATGACATCGGTGCCTGTAATCAATTCTTTTAATCTCTCTATTTCATCTTTGTTTTTCAAATCAACCTGGATGCTTTTTTTGCCGCGGTTATTGGCAGTGAAGACATGGCCACCCCCAAGTGATCTGGCAGGATCTCCTTCAGGCGGCTCCACTTTAATGACTTCAGCCCCCATTTCAGCAAGTCTTTTCGAAGCATATGGGCCCGGAAGATAAAAGGAAAAATCCAGTATCCGATACCCTTTTAACATCACGTATACCATCCTCCGTTAATATGAAGGACCTGGCCATTTGTATAATTGGACAGCGGGGAAGCTAAATAAAAGATTGCTTGAGCGGCTTCTTCTGCAGTTCCGGCTCTTCCTTGTGGAATGGATTTTTCAAACATAGCCCTGACCTTTTCAGGAATGCCTACAGCAGAGCCATTGACGGTTTCCCCTTTTTCCTTGCTCTGTGTCAACCGAGTGTCGATCAGCCCAAATGCCACAGCATTGCAATTCACATTATAAGCACCCCATTCACGCGCAACTGTTTTGGTAAGGCCGATTAAACCAGCTTTTGCTGATGAATAATTTGCTTGGCCCACGTTGCCCATCACTCCGGCGACAGAAGAAACATTGACGATTTTCCGATACTTTTCTATGCCTTGTTCCTTATCCTTTTTCCCTGCATCCCTGAAGTAAGGAGATGCCTCGCGAATGAGTCTGAATGGCGCCATTAAATGGATGTCAATCATCGCTTGAAATTGCTCATCAGACATTTTGTGGATCATTCCATCCCATGTATAGCCTGCATTGTTTACCAGGACATCTATCCCACCATAGGTTTCGACAGCAAAATGCATCAACTCTTTGGCAAATTCAGGAGCAGTCACATCCCCGGCGAAATAAGCTGCTTCACCACCCTTGGCCCTGATTTCCTCGACCGCTTCTACAGCTGGGGCTTCATCCAGATCAGAAATGATGACCTTTGCTCCTGCTTGTGCCATTTGCATAGCACATGCTTTTCCTACCCCTCTGCCTGACCCAGTAATAATGGCAACTTGATTTTCCATCAAATTAAATCACTCCTCTTTTTTAACTCGAAATGTGCCTTTCAGCTTCATTTCTCCTTCATCATTTATCGCAGCAACTTCACCGAGGAGATACGTTTCTTTTTCAACAGTCTCTTCTCCAAGGATTCTACCACTGATTGAGAGCTTTTCTCCCGGAAAGGTCATTTTTTGAAATCTGACTTGAAACTTCCTTAAAGATTCCCTTGGAAACCATGTACAAATGGCTTCACCCGCCATCCCCATGATTAGCATTCCATGTGCAATGCAGTCCTTTAATCCTGCTTCTTGAGCAACGGGCACAACTGTATGGATGGGATTGAAATCTCCGGAGGCTCCCGCATACTTCACCAATTGTGAATGGGTGAGGGGGGTTTTAATAATTGCCGGCAATTCTTTTTTCATGTACTGGTACCTCCTAATGACGTTCGATGACAGTCGAACGGCTTATCATTGCTATTAATCCAGTTGAATTCCGAAAGACCGTCTCAAGTTTAAAAAAGTCCATATTCCCTTTTTGGACATGTTTCACCACTTCCATCTGACCGGAGATGACTTCACCTGCACAGATTGTTTTCATATATTCATATTCCTGCTCTCCATGCAGCACATTCAAAGGATTCAACTGAAGCAGTTCAATTAATTTTTCAAAATCCAGCCCTGCCCACATTTCTATGACTGTAGCAAAAGTCGGCGGAATGGGAATATCTTCGTAGCCTTGTTCCAAAGCAGCAGTTAATTCGTGGTAAATGGGATTTCGATCGCCGATAGCCTGAACAAATTCTTTAATCTTTCCCCTTTCAATGGTGAAGCTGAATTCCTGGGTTTTCAAACCTGCCTTATCTACAAACGCTTTCATGGCTGCACCTCCTCATAAGCCCATATTTTTAGCAATGATCAATTTCATGATTTCATTGGTTCCGGCATATATCGCCGAAACAGGGATATCACGATATCTCCTGGCGATTTCATATTCTTCCATATATCCATATCCACCGTGCAGCTGCAAACATTCACCTGCCGTTTTCTTTGCCATATCTGTAATCCACCATTTTGCCATGGAGACTTTTTGGGTTACCTCCTCCCCTCTCATATGACAGGCAATCAATTGGTCCACAAATGTCCTGCCTACTTCCACTTCCGTTGCCATTTCAGCTAATTTAAACTGACTATTCTGAAATTTAGAGACAGACTTCCCGAATGCTTTTCTGCTTTTTACATATTCCACTGTCATTCGAAGCATTTCCTCAGCAGCAATTTGGGCTGAAACAGCTACAATCAACCTTTCCTGCTGCAGCTTTTCCATCATATAATAAAACCCTTTTCCCGGCTCCCCCAAAAGATGATCCTTGTGGACGGGGCAATCTTCAAAGAACAATTCAGCGGTATCCTGGCTATGAAGACCGATTTTATTTAACTTCCTTCCCCTTGAAAACCCCGCAGTCCCCTCTTCAATGAGAAAGAGGCTGATACCGTTATGAGACGCGTTTAAATCCGTTTTACATGCCAGGAGAATAAGGTCAGCTTGTATGCCATTTGTGATGAACGTCTTCTGTCCATTAATGACATAGGAGTCTCCATTCTTTTGAGCAAAAGTTTTGATATTTGCCAAGTCTGAGCCCGCCCCCGGTTCAGTCATGGCAATTGCCGTAATGATGCTGCCATCCGTACATCCCGGCAGCCATTTCTGTTTTTGCTCCTCCGTTCCGTATGCTTCAAGATAGGGAACGACAATCTCGTTGTGCAAGCCAATTCCCACAAGACCTGAACCTACCCTCTCCAATTCTTCAATGAGTACCACAGAATATCCCCAGTCCGTACCGCTCCCACCATACTTTTCTGGCAGATTTGGACAAAGAAAGCCCATATCCCCCATTTTTCTCCAAAAAGAGCGCGGGATCAACCTGTCTTCTTCCCATTGATCATAATAAGGTGTTGCTTCTTTATCCAAAAACTTCTTAAATGATTTTCGAAATTCTATATGATCGTCTGTCAAATAAGGATGCTGCATCTCTATCCACCTTTCTATTGACTATATTTATGAAAGCTCTTTTCCGATAATGGAAACAAATGATACACATTGCCACGGATATCCACCAAGATTATGTGTCAGCCCAATTTTCGGGTTATTTAACTGCCTTTTTTCCGCCCTTCCTTGAAATTGTAGATACATTTCATAAAGCATACGAAGTCCGCTCGCACCGATTGGATGTCCGAAAGACTTTAATCCTCCATCCGGATTGACTGGCAATTTACCATCCAAATCAAACTTCCCATTCATGGCATCCTTCCATCCCATGCCTTTTTCACTGAAGCCAAGATCTTCATAAATAACCAGTTCTGTAGGTGTAAAACAATCGTGCACCTCTGCCATATCAATTTCTTTGCTTGGATCTTTGATTCCCGCTTCCTTATATGCAGAGGAGGAAGAAACAAGATTCTCTTTAATAGAAGTAAAATCAAATCCCTGCATCAGCATTCCTTCTCCATTGCCCGCTGCAATCGACAAGGCCTTTATATACATGGGATCCTTTTTACGCCTCTTTGCATCATCAGTTCTCATGATGATGGCGGCTGCTGCACCATCTGCAACCCCTGAACAGTCCAATATCCCTAAAGGCTCCGCTATCAAAGGGGAATTCATGATCTTCTCCATGGGAATTTCCCTTTGATACTGCGCTTTTTTATTCAAAGAACCATTTCGGTGATTTTTCCATGCAATCCGGGACAGCACCTCTTTGCCCGAGGCGTTATCAAGGCCGAATTTGTGAAAATAAGCCGGGGCTAATAAAGAAAATGCAGCTGGTGCAGTGATGTTGGGGAATGTCCCATCTCCATCTGGGCTATTGATGACCAGACCGCTATAGCCGGAATCCTTCAACTTTTCCACTCCGACCACAAGAACTGTATCATAGGCACCGGCTGCAACTGCGTAGCAGGCATTCCGAAATGCCTCTGACCCTGTCGCACACATATTCTCAACACGGGTCACCGGGATATAATTGGTCTTCAATGCTGAAGAAAGCGTGGTTCCTGCATAACCCGAGTCCATGGTACCGATCCATGCCGCATCAATATCATCCAGCTCAATACCCGCATCGTTCAATGCTTCTTGAACAGCTTCAATGATCAAATCATCCGTACTTTTATCCCACTGTTCTTTAAAGCGGGTACACCCCATGCCAACGACAGCTGTTTTATCGCTTATTCCCCTCATGCTTCTGCCTCCTTCCGGGATGGGACTGCCTTCCAAAAATAATTATGGACGCCCGATGCAGTATATAGCTTTCTGAAGCTAAACTCTACTACTCTCCCAATATGCAAATCTCCTTCTTCCCAATCAGATACCTGACAGAGCATTCTTCCTCCCCCTTCAAAATCAATCACTGCAAAAGCAGATGGTGATGAAGGGGAGGAAGCAAGAAAGTCCATCGTATAAGTAAATATCGAAGCACGTTTCCCCTTAAACGAGCAGGGCTTCATTTCGTCCACTGATCCACAGGCCGGGCAGACCCGCTGCGCAGGAATAAAAGGGGTATGACAGCGCTTGCATTCACTTCCTTGAAAAGAAAGAATCCCTTTTCTATTCCTCCATAAGACCGGAGCAGATGGCTGTTTCGCCTCTGGTCTCCTTCCGTTATCAAAGGATATCCTTTCTCTCCATTTGAGGAATTCTCCATAAGTGACTTCAGTACTTTTATTTCCTTTAAACCAAGTGGAGCTTTTATGAGGATGAAACTCTTTTATTCTCTCTGTACAACGGAAAAGGAATGCATCGCACCCTTCACTGATATTTAACAGGAGAATTGTTTCCCCGGGACTTCTCTTTTCTAAGGATTTGGCCAGCATTGCCAGTGGATTGGCTGTTCCAAAATGACCGTGCCAGCTGTCATCTATTTCCTTTAACTGTTCTGCCGCAAAACCTAGACTTTTAGCAAACGATATCTGGAATTTTGAGAATGGAGCTGATATTAGCGCGGAGTCTATCTTTTTCAGATCTACTCCTGCTTTATCCAATGCAGCATCCAGCGCTTCTTTTGCAGCCTCCATGGACACATTCTGTACAAATCGGTCTTCCCATTGCCGCACATACTGCTCACCTTGATTCTTCCATACGCTCAGGTGTTCACTATTGAGGGATGCTGAAACTATCAATTCAGCAATGACATCTTCCCCCTCACCAATAAGGATAGATGCCGCCCCGTCACCGCTGTTCAATTCCATCTCACTGTTCGGATTTCCGGACCTCATGTCGGACGCTGCTATCAAAATATCACCATGTTCGATTTTTCGGTGCAGGCCCGCTTTCAATGCACCACTGCCGGCTCTTAAGCTGTGTCCAAAGTCTATTGTTTCGATTGTTTCTGGCAAATCTAAAGCAGATTGGATCGTTACAGCCCCCATTTTCTCTGCATATGGAGGTGTCGCTGTTGCAAAATAGAGGGCTCCAGGCTTCGCATCTTTATAGGAAGAAAACAAATTGCAGCAGGCGTTGATAGCTAAGGATAAACTATCCTCATCGAAGTTGGCGATGGATTTTTCACCTTTTAGAGGTCTGCCTCCATAAAAATGTGAAATTTTGTTCCTTTCAAGACGATTGAAGGGCACATAGATTCCATAGGCTTTTATCCCAAACATAACAAACGATTCCTCCTTCCTATAGGATGATTAACATTGCTTGCTTTGAATGTCCTTTACCGTTTCCTCCAGATTAATAGGCAGCTGGGGAATGGAATAGCCCACGAACAAAGGAGATGTGACAAACCGTGGCATGATTTTTACAGCAATCTCATTCTTGATGTGGTAAAAAAATAAATTATAGCTGCTGCATTTGATCCTGTATTGATTCAATATGTAATAAATGGTTTTTTGCACATAATCCGCAAGCTGCGAAACATTTCCGCTTTCCTGCATAAGGACGTTCCATTCGTAAAATCCAATCCTTGGTGAAGTTGACAATGTCCATTTGACTTCCTCTTTTGATTCAATCAAAATTCCTTCAAAATCATTTCGGGACACTTTGCTGTGATAATCGATCCCTTCAAGACCGACAATCTGCATATGTGGATGCTTCAAGGTTCCTCCAGATAATGGTCCGTGGTTTTTAAACAGCAGTACAGATTTGAACTTTGGATCCTTTTCCATCATAAGCCAATGGTTGATGGCAAACGAAAATAAATCATGTAAATGCTGTTTTGAATATAGTGAGATGTCCCCATCGCAGTCATCTGTTTCTATTAATACTGTCTGAAAAGTATCCTCGAGAACAGGATATTTATTTTTAAGAAGGATGATGCTTCCTTTTTCATCAAGGATGTCTGAAAGTTCTTCTCTTCGACAAAAGGGGCATTCAGTTTCTTTGTTCCTGATGTTTTCTGGTTTATGCATGGCAATCCCGCTATTAAAACGTAAATGTGTTTGTTCCATGTTCATTCTCCCTTTCTATCTCTATCATTCTTGATAGGTCTTTCGAAACCCTTCTTAAAAAGAAAAATCAGCCAACTCGGATTTGCAGCTGGCTGATCCTCATTCATCTGATTTTCCATAAAATCGATCTTACGAAAAATGAAACTACTATGATATTTAATATTGCACTTCCTAAAAAAATGACTTTAGGTCCCCACCACATCATGATCCATCCGGAACAAAACATAGTGACAGGCATCCCCATTCTGAATAATGTCCCGGTTATTCCCGTAATCCTTCCAATAAGATGGGAGGGTGTTTGTTCATGTCTTATTGTATAGACGCAGATGCTATTCAAGGTTGTGGCAGCGCCGTGAATGAACAGAGCAGCGACAAGCATAAAGATGTTGTCTGTAAGAAACAGGACAAAATAGGCAAATGCATTTACAATTGCAGCAAAGCCCAATGTCTTCCCTATGCCATAGAGATCCCGAGCTTTGCCCGCCAAAAGGCTGCCGATAAGTCCTCCAAATCCGGAAACCGAGAAAATGACCGCCAATACTGAATTTTTTAAGTGCATACCATCTTTTGCGAGATAAATCACCGTTGTACTGACAACGATAAAAGAAGAATTTAATAAGATGGTATATATTGTCGTCTTGAAAAGAACGGCATTTGCTTTAAAAGTAAACCAACCCTCTTTTAACTCTTCCATCCAGGAGGTTTTATTATTTTTCATAGAACGGGTTTCTTTCACCCTCAATCTGCTCAATGTAAAAAAACTAATAATATACACCATAGCAGCCAGCAGAATTCCATCTGAAATTCTTGCAAGCAGAAAGACTAATCCGGTGAAAACCGGTCCCATGATGCCTATAAATGATTCAACGAATGAAAACTTCGCATTCGCTGAAGTCATTTGAAGAGGTGTGGCACTTAACTTAATCAAGCTTACCTGGGTATTAAAATACCCGTAATTGAATGTCAGCAAAAGGAACCCAACAATATAATACATCCATAAATGAGTTATTTGATGGAATGAGAGATGCCAAAGGAATGTCAGCAGCCCCGCTTGCAGCCCTATCATCCACAGCGCCCATTTCTTCTTATTTAATCGATCGACAATTACACCGACAACGATTCCAAAAAATAGATTGGGCAGCAGTTCAGCAGTCCTCATATTTGCCATGGCTACCGAAGAATGAGTCAAATCGTACATGAGCAAAGGCAAAACGATTTCATAGAGCTTGTTTCCGATGCTGAGTAGCAGTCCTGAAATCAATAAGTAAACAAAAGAGGTATTTTTCCAGATGGATGATGCCTTCTCAACAGAAGGCTCCGCTAGCTTTATAGATTCTATATTCATTAGTTATTCCTCCAAAAAATGAAAACTTTTATACTTTCATTTTATGAAGAATTCCAAAAAGAAAAATGGTAAACAGAAGAGCTGTTTTTTCCCCTTTTTTCAAGGCTTTATTCCTTTTTTGAGCGCCTTGACATGTCCGAAGATTCAGAATAGTTCTATCAATCTACAATGATTTCCAGTATAATAATATTTGTTAGCGACACGAAATAAAGTGCTGGAGGGAAATACATATGGAAAAAACAAAGCAAAAAAGATTGGAAAGACATGAGGTGCCTTTAGAACACACTTGGGATCTAAGTGAGTTGTTTGAAACAGAGGAAGATTTCCATCTTGAATCGTCTGCCATCCTTAATGATTTGTCCAAGATTTCACGCTTCAAAGGAAAATTGCAGGAGGGCTCATCTGTGCTGTTAGCTTGTTTAGCAGAGTATGAGGAAATGTGGAAGCGATTGATCCGTGTTGGAACATATGCTAGCCTCAGACAATCTGAGGATGGAACAAATCCGGACAACCAGGCAAATTCCGCTAAGATTTCCTCCCTCATGTCAGAAGCAAATGCTGCCTTTTCATTTATCACATCTGAAATCATTGATTTTCCTGAAGGGAAATTAGAAGAATTTATTAAAAATGAAAAGGGTTTGGAAGCTTATGAACTGACATTGCATGATATTCTAGAAGATAAACCATATCAGCTTTCAAAAGAAACCGAGGAAGTACTTGCTGCCCTAGGACACGTACATCAAGCACCATATACCATTTATCAGCTCAGTAAACTGTCGGATATGCAATTTGATTCATTTGAGGATGAATCCGGTGAAGAACAGCCTGTTTCCTTTGCCCTTTATGAAGATCGTTATGAACTATCACCAAAAACTGAAGAGCGCAGGACAGCTTTCTCTTCATTTACGAAAACATTGAGACAATATAAAAATACTTTTGCTGCTACATATGCCACTGAAGTGAAAAAACAAGTGACACTTGCTAAATTACGCGGGTACGAATCCGTGACACACATGCTTTTGCATCCTCAAAAAGTAACCACGGATATGTATAATAACCAGCTCGATACTATTTTAAAAGAGCTATCTCCTCACATGCGGAGATATGCCCAACTGAAAAAGAAAATCTTAGGTTTGGATACCATGAAGTACTGTGATTTGAAGGCACCGCTTGATTCTGAATATCTTCCTAAAACGACTTTTGAAGAAGCATCCGAAATCATTTTAAAAGCACTCGAAGTCATGGGCCCTGAATATTCTGCGATTATGGAAAAAGCTCTATCGGAAAGATGGGTCGACTTGGCAGACAACGTCGGAAAATCAACTGGAGCTTTTTGTTCAAGTCCGTATATAGCCCATCCATACATTTTGATTACATGGACTGATACGATGAGGGGAGCTTTCGTGCTTGCCCATGAACTTGGCCATGCGGGTCATTTTTATTTAGCCAATAAAGAACAAAGCCTGTTCAATACCAGACCGTCTACCTACTTTATAGAAGCTCCTTCTACCATGAATGAAATGCTTCTGGCACAGCATATGCTCTCCACAACAGAAGATAAGCGAATGAGGAACTGGATCATCACTCAGCTGCTTGGCACGTACTACCACAATTTTGTCACTCATTTATTGGAAGGTGAATTTCAGCGCAGAATATACAAGATTGCAGAAGAAGGCGGCCCGCTGACAGCAAAAACATTCTGCGAACAAAAAGCCGATGTCTTGTCAACGTTTTGGGGGGATACTGTAGACATCGATGAAGGGGCAAGTTTGACCTGGATGAGGCAGCCTCACTATTATATGGGCCTTTACCCTTATACCTATTCTGCTGGATTAACAGCTTCCACCGCTGCTGCCCAGCTGATTCAGGAAGAAGGCCAGCCGGCTGTAGATAGATGGCTTGAAGTCTTGAAGGCAGGCGGCACTAAGACGCCTCAAGAATTGATGAAGCATGCCGGGGTTGACATGAGTACACCTGAACCGATCAAAAAAGCTGTGAGCTATGTTGGTTCACTGATCGATGAATTAGAGAACAATTATCAATAAGAGAAAAAAGATGCCTTACTATGCGGCATCTTTTTTCTTTCTTTTTTTTTCTATTCATGTTCTATGGTCA
Organism: Falsibacillus pallidus; assembly: GCF_003350505.1. Taxonomy (NCBI): domain Bacteria; kingdom Bacillati; phylum Bacillota; class Bacilli; order Caryophanales; family Bacillaceae; genus Falsibacillus; species Falsibacillus pallidus. The sequence continues at coordinate 248,005 of NZ_QQAY01000004.1, read as the reverse complement.
GACCTTCTTTATGACCTTTTGACATTTGCTTATCGATCCTTCGATTCTCCTTGCTGTCAAAAATGATGGAAAAATCGTAATCAGCTGGATAAAGTTCTGCAGCGGAAATATACAGTGTAAACCGTTTATGATTGATGGTATGTTTTTCCCCGCGTATTTGAACAATATAGTCTCCTTTAGAATCAGGTCCTGCATATACAATTCCAAATTCATCGGAAGCCGTGATTTTCACATTATCCCCCATTTGGTATCGGGGAGCATTTTTCTCCCCCTCTTTCTTTGGAAGTGCAGCTGCCGGTTTCTTTCGTCTTGCATAGCGATTGAGTGCAAGCTGCTTATCCAGTTCCCTTTTATCATTCGGATTCAGTTCGTTTTCCCCATATGACTTTTCCTCTTTATAAGTAATGTTATGGGCACGGCTGATGATGGCTGGGTGGATACCTAGCCTTAATGCAATGGCGAAAGCCTGGCTGTCTCCCCCTTTTCCAACGAGCAGCCGATGTGTAGGCTTCAATGTTTCAATATCAAATTCCATCGAACCGTTAACAAACCCATCTGTTTGGTCTGCAAACTCTTTTATTTCATTATAGTGGGTTGTTGCAAGGATGGTCGCTCCTTTCCGATATAATTCATCCAGGATTGCAGTGGCTAGACCCATCCCTTCGCTCGGATCGGTTCCTGATCCAATCTCATCAATCAATATCAGACTGTGGTCATTCGCTTCTTTTAAAACTTCTATTATATTCACGATTCTAGAACTAAAGGTGCTTAAATTTTGTTCAATGCTTTGGCCATCCCCGATATCGACCAGGATTTTCTGGAAAATGGAAACCTCAGATCCTTCTTTTACCGGTATATGAAAACCTGACTGGACCATTAAGGTCAAAAGCCCGACAGTTTTAATCGCAACTGTTTTCCCACCGGTATTAGGTCCTGTGATTACCAATGCGTCATATTCATTCCCCATCTCCACAGTCAGTGGCACAGCATTCTTGCCAAGCAATGGATGCTTGGCCTCATGTAAATCAATGTAATGGTCCTGATTGATCTTGACGCTCGTTCCCTCGATATTCAAACTGTATTTCGCTTTGGCGAATAATTGATCATAATGAATCATGGTCTCAACTGCAATTTTCAGCTCCTGTTCATTGGCTTCAACCAATCCTGTTAAATAACTGAGGATCCTTTCGCATTCAATGCTTTCATCGGTTTGAAGATAGGAAAGCTCTTCCTGATACACTGCCAGTTCGTCCGGTTCAATAAATAATGTGGAGCCGGATGCCGAGGCATCCAAAATGGACCCTTTGATTTTCCCTTTATGCTCTTTCTTAACTGACAGGCAGTAGCGTCCATTCCTTTCACTGACAATGGCTTCCTGCAAATATGGCTTGTATTTGCCTGACTTGACCATTTGGCTGATTTTATCCTTCAGCCTTTCTTCCAAGATCATGATTTGTTTCCTTATCCGGTTTAGCTCCTTGCTGGCGTTTTGGTCCACCATCCCGTTTCGGATGCAGCGAATTATTTCTTCAGCTACTTGAGGAATTTCTGCCAACGAGTAGACGTACGTAGAAACCCGTGGGGCCAAGAATTCTTTGTCTTTCATAAACCTTTTCAGCTTTCTGCATGTATCAAGGAAGAAATAGAGCTTAGTCAACGCGTCAGGCCTTAATGGTACTCCTTTGTGAAGCTGTTTCATGATCAGTTCGATTCCTTCAAGTCCATGTATGGGGACGCTGGCTGATTTGGCAAGGATTTGCTTAGCCTCTGTCACTTCGTCCAGCCATCCTTCAATCTGCTTTGCATTTGTTACAGGATAAATATCCATGATGGCTTTTTTTCCGGAATCTGTTAAGGCGTATTGTGCTGCCTCTTGTTTGATTTTTTCGAAATCCAATACTGTAAATGTTTGTTGATTCAATGTGATTTCCTCCATTTAATAAAATAAAAAACCGCAATGAACAATGCTCATTGCGGTTTTGACAGGATTTCCCTGTATCATCACTTATTGAAGTTCAATAAAACAGAAATGTACTCAAAAAGGATATGGGTAATAACCCTTATCAAGAAGGTCCATTTTGTGTTTATTGAATAAACAAAGGGCTGTGCACGTATACACAGCCCCCTTCAATAGGAATATGCCAGCTATGATTATCGTTCTTAACATCTTCCAAAAGGCACAGCAAATAAGCGTCGGTATGGCGCAATTTGTTTCCATTTGGAAAGACCGTATGAAATTACGGATTAGTTAAGAACGACTCCCAGCATAAAACATACTCCTTTAATTAACTAAATTAGTGATAGCTGAAAAATTCAGCCTTGAAAACATATAATTTTTCTTTCTCTTTCAAGATATGTGAATTGGACAAAAATGTCAACATTTTTCCTTCGTCATCTTTAAATAAAACTCGTTTTTAAAGAATTGGAATCATTGACATCTGTATCGTTTACAAACGTGATTGGAATATATACAGCAGAGATATCTCCGTTTTCTTCTCCGATCCCTTGATTCCATTTCGTGGAGACAAATATATCAAATTGCTGGTTGGGTCCGACGTTGACAATAGCAGACTTATCCACAACATTTACCTTGAAACCTAAAAAATTTACCACCATCGGAGCAAAATTCACTTATCCATCCTCCCTTTCTATGGGGGGGCAGGCAGATTCAAATGTGCTCAAGGAATCCATTTGATCTCGGTCATCCACCATGCTCCTCGTTCCGATAAAACCACTTCCATCCCCGAAATTTTGGCCGAATCCTTGATTTTTTTTATCTGAATTGTGCCATTCGGAAAGCATGTTCTGTCCGATATTTACAGCGGAGGCATTTTCAAAGGAATTAATTTTGATCATGTAAATATTAATATTTACATAAGGAGTTGGCATTGACATCAAATCCCTCCTTCTTCAGTTAACTATATGAATAAAACACATTTAATATGTGGCAGGAAAGGGGGCAGTACTGATGGATTCAAATAAATTCAAGCAATGGATGGATTTTGCCCAGCAAATGTACGGCCAGGATTTCTGGAATAATGTCATGAACAGCAGCCAGGCAGGTGAATTTATGAATGACATCCATCGGAAAGGTCCTTTTCAGAGTCAAGAGAAAAAACCTGAATTTCCACTCGTTGATATCATTCAAACGTCTACACATATTATCCTTTTAATCGATCTGCCAGGCTTTCGAAAAGATCAAATTACCATCATTCTTAATGGGGATTCCTTATTATTGAAAGGTGCTGCAGATACGTTCCCTAATGGGATTTCGGTTCTCCAGCGCGAAAGATTTCATGGTTCTTTTGAGCGAAGGATCAAACTGCCTGTGCCTGCTGATAAACAAAAATTTGCAGCCAAATTTGATAATGGCATTCTGCAGATTTCCTATGAGCGATTTTTCATGGAAGGAGAGATCGTTGAAATCGAATAAGGGTTATCTGCATGGGAAGCTTCTTTTGAATGAGTTATTATCCTCTATGTCCCCATCATCCACTTCAAAAAAAGGATTAAATGTAAAGACTTCATCTGCATTCTGTTCACCGAATCCTTGGTTTTTTTTAGTGACTGCATTTCGGTTAATCAAATGTGATTGCCCATAATTCAATACACAGCCCTGACCGATGATATTCACTTTCAGACCTTGAATATTCATTTTTGTAAAAGAAAAATTCATGTTCTCCGCCTCCCTCGAATAGAATAATAAGCAATCGGCGGGCTTATTGGACAAGCTCGCCCAAAAGATCTTTGTCTTCAATTCAAACAAATAAACCTAAGCAGGGATGAGTATGTTTTTAAAAAAATTATTCAGACCAAGTCCGAATTATGAAGAGAACTTAACCCAATTATCCAAGGAAATTAAAAAACTAAGAAAAGAAATTAAAAAAATGTCTGAAGAAAATAAAGAATCCATTATCATGGAAAGGGTCAATATTGAAAAGTTGATAATTGAACGCTACGAAACGAATAATCATTTGGGGCAGCTTGGCATCAAGGAACTTCATGGAAAGCTGTATATAGGAGCAACCTACGGGGACAATGGTGAAAGAAAACAAACTCCTTTCATTAAAGAGGAAACAAATGAAATGATTAAAAAAGAAGAACAATCCAAAAAGGAAAATGATAGAAGCGGTCCGAAAATCAATATCAGATGAAGGATAAAAAATCTGTGATTGATTCATCCTAATAGGAAAACATTCAATTAAAAAGAGGGATTAGAATGACATTTCCTATTATCCATACAAACTTCTGGGATGCGGTTTTGGCCATCCCTGTAATTATGATACTGACTCAATTCATCAAGCTTGCAGGCAAGCTTCCAAAATCTTATGTACCTGCTCTTGCGCTGCTGCTCGGCATTATTATTTCTGTCTTTTATAGCCACAAAGGACATCTCATCTCCGGCCTCTTTATGGGCTATTTTTATGGCTATGCCGCAATCGGCAGCTATGCTTCCCTAAAAACCACCATTCTTTCATTCCGCAATAGAAAAGCGCAAGCGCCCTGAAAGCCCCGACCTGCATAAGACGGAACTCGAAGGAAATCCTGATTTCCGTTGAGGTACGGCTTATGATCTCGAGGGGCTGGGCGCTGGAGCTGGACAATTCACACTCAGAATTTTTTCACTTTCTAATCTTTCATAAAGCGGGGGATGATTTCTCTTCACCGAATTGAATTCCCCCCCCTACAATATCCACTAAAGAATCCTTCAACAAAGCTATTAGCAATCCAAGCCGTTAAATGATATAATTTGCTAGATATTAGTTTTGGAGGAATTCAATTATGATTACCGTAAGTAACGTAGGTTTGCGGTTTGCAGACCGCAAACTTTTTGAAGATGTCAATATAAAATTTACACCCGGCAATTGCTATGGACTGATTGGCGCAAACGGTGCAGGGAAATCTACTTTTCTTAAAATTCTCTCAGGTGAACTCGAGCCGCAAAGCGGATCTGTTTTCATGACGCCTGGTGAACGTTTGGCCGTTTTGAAACAGAACCATTTCGAATATGAAGAATATGAAGTTCTGAAAGTGGTCATCATGGGCCATACACGTTTATATGAAGTAATGCAGGAAAAAGACGCCATTTACATGAAAGAAGACTTCAGTGATGAAGATGGTATGAAAGCGGCTGAGCTTGAAGGTGAATTTGCTGAGCTGAACGGTTGGGAAGCTGAATCTGAAGCGGCAATCCTTTTAAAAGGACTTGGCATTGGCGAAGATATTCATTATAAAAAAATGTCTGAGTTGAATGGTTCAGATAAAGTTAAAGTATTGCTGGCGCAAGCATTATTCGGTAAGCCAGATGTACTTTTATTGGATGAGCCTACCAACCACTTGGATATTAAAGCAATCCAATGGCTGGAAGAATTCCTGATCAATTTTGAAAATACAGTCATAGTCGTTTCCCATGACCGCCATTTCTTAAATAAAGTGTGTACACATATTGCCGACCTGGACTTTGGAAAAATTCAAATTTATGTCGGAAACTATGATTTCTGGTATGAGTCCAGCCAATTGGCACAAAGAATGGCTCAGGATACGAATAAGAAAAAAGAAGAAAAAATTAAAGAGCTTCAAAATTTCATCGCCCGATTCAGTGCAAACGCATCGAAGTCCAAACAGGCAACTTCGAGGAAGAAGCTTCTCGATAAGATTTCCCTTGACGATATCAGGCCATCTTCCCGTAAATATCCTTATGTAGGGTTTTCTCCGGAACGTGAAATCGGAAACGATTTGCTTCGTGTAGAGAATCTATCCAAGACCATCGATGGAGAAAAAGTGCTTGATAATGTCAGCTTCATCATGAACAAAGATGATAAAATTGCCCTTATCGGCAAGAATGAAGCTGCTAAGACAGCATTGTTCAAAATTTTGGCAGGAGAAATGGAGCCTGACAGCGGCACATTTAAATGGGGTGTCACTACTTCCCAGGCTTATTTCCCAAAAGACAACTCCGAGTTCTTTGAAAACAGCGATATGAACTTGGTTGATTGGCTTCGACAGTTCTCTCCTAACGACCAAAGCGAATCATTCCTTCGAGGATTCCTGGGCCGTATGTTGTTCTCAGGGGAAGAAGTTAATAAAAAAGCAAGTGTACTATCCGGTGGAGAAAAAGTACGCTGCATGCTATCCAAGATGATGTTGAGCGGATCTAATGTCCTTCTTTTGGATGAGCCAACCAACCACTTGGATTTGGAATCCATTACAGCATTGAATAATGGGCTGATTGCATTTAAAGGCTCTATGATTTTCTCATCCCATGACCATCAATTCATCGAAACAATTGCTAACAGAATCATGGAACTCACTCCAGACGGATTGATTGATAAACAAATGACATATGATGAGTATCTTGAAACTGTTAAAGCTTAAATAAAAAGGCTGTCCCAATTGGGGCAGCCTTTTTCAATCCGATTTTAGACGGTTCGTTTTATTATTCGATACCAGCACAAAGAAAAATAACAACAACACATTGAGCGTAATCATCCAGGAACCGGTTATAATCATTGTTGATAACGGAATTGAAGCCATGGAGATAAACCCAGAGATTGTATATTTTCTAAGGATGCCATAGCAAACAATCATTACAGCAGCAAATACGAGAATTGAAAAAGGAGAAAGATATAAGGCAGATACCAGGTACACTACTACCCCTTTTCCCCCCTTAAACCGTAAGTAGATTGGGAAGAGATGTCCGAGCATTAATCCAAAGCAGCTGATTAATAAGAGAATTTCATTGTACCCCATCATTTTGACGACAATAAAAAGAGCTGTCCATACCTTTAGGGCATCTATAAGAAGTGTCAGTAAAAATCCAGTCTTCCCAGCTGCCCTTCCGGCATTGGTTGCACCGGCATTGCTGCTTCCAATCAATCTCACGTCTTTTTCAGTCAATGCTTTCACTACAAGATAAGCTCCTGAGATGCTCCCGAACAAATAAGATAAAATAAAACCTATAATATAATTCATTGCAACAACTCCATTGATAAACAATCTATCCCTCTTTCAGTCTTTATCAAAAAGAAAGCGAATCAATATATTTTACCTCGATTCGCTTTTTATCCTTAGTTTGATTTTGTTATGAATGTGATGTTTGCTTGTTGATTTGAGAATATACTCGGTCAATATATTCCTTGCCTTTGTCAGTCAATGATTTTGCCATCATGACTTGCGAGACCGTTGTTTCGAATCCGATTTCTTTTAATAGATCGACAACATCTGATTGTGAATCCTGGATATAAGCGGCCATTCTTGATATTGAATCATGTTCTGCCTGGTAAAGTACATGGAGTAATTCTTTTAATGCCGCTTTTCCCGCTTCATTTGCATGGGAATTCGCCTGGAACAATCCTATTCTTTGAATCTGGCCATTTTCATCTTCCATTTTTTTATAGATAGCATAGGCTAGGATTGATTCTTCATGGTCTAAGCAAACCATGATTTCAGCATCTTGGATATGTTCCCAATGTGCCTGCCATGGGGCGCCCGTTAAATACAATCCTGATCTCTTGACAGTAGGCCAATCCGCTTTTTTTATAATAATCCCCTTATTTTCTTTGGAATGGCTTAACTTCCAATTACCCTTTAACGCGTAATGCCTTATATGATCGACAATTTGATAGCCCATTTTTTTATATAGATTTATAGCTTTTTCATTTTCAAGTATTGCTTCTAATGTGGCTGCATCCACACCTTCTTCTTCATAAATATTAAGGGAATGCTCAATCATTTTTTCACCCAAGCCTTTGCCCCTCTCCTGAAGTGCGACGCCTGTGCCGCCGTTCCAGGAAATAGAGGTTCCTTGAACATCCCTTTTCCCGCTTAAAACGATTGCTGATGGAGAATCATTTACGAAGCCAATAATTGACATGGAAGGAAGCATACCCTCCCCTATTAATCTCTTAGTGAATTTGTCAATATCTGTTGTTGCATCAAAAAAATATCCCTCAAACCCCTTATTCCAAGCCATTACCGCTTCATCGAGAGTACACTTTGACAGTCTTTTAATTTCCATGATTCTTCCCTCCTATTTTTTTCGCTTATACTCTTCTTTCAGTAAACCCATTAATATATTGTCGTGGTAGATGCCATCATAAAAGAGTTCCTCTCTAAGAATCCCTTCTTGTTCAAAACCCAATTTCTCATAGGATTTTTTTGCTCTTTTATTAAAACTATAAACATTTAGGGAAATTCTGTGCAGATTCATTTGATCAAAAGCATACTTCAAAATTATATCCAGGGCCTCAGTACCATACCCATTGCTCCTGAATTTTTCTTCATGGATGGCGATTCTTACACTTCCATTCCGATTCCTGGAATCAACATCTAATAGGGCAAGATCCCCAATCACTTCATCATTTTCTTTGAGTACAATCATCAAATCGATTCTATTATTCTGCTTCTTAAAACCTTCATATGCTTCAGCTATTTTTTCATATGTCAGAAATGACTGGGTTCCTGTCAACCTTCTGATTTCAGGATCCTGAACCACTCTATAAATAATTTGATAATCACTTTCGTCAATGTGTTTTAAATAGATTCTATCACCATCTAAAAACTTCATTTCTTCACCTCCCATAAACCGACTATACAGTTTATTTTATTCGTTAAAAAAATGCACAGTCCTCCTTGTGCATTAATTTTTTTTCACTAATTCCTTCATGATCATTTCGCCTGCTTTTTCAACCATTTGCTTATATGGGTAATCATCCTTCATTACGCCGTAATAAATGGAAATTCCATCGATGATCGACCAAAAAAGAGTTGAAATCATTTTGGAATCTAAATTTCCAGGGAACTCCCCATTCTTTTTCCCTAACTCGAGAATATCGATTATCAATTTTTGATAGATATTTTTCATTCTGTCATCAAGCATCGATTTCAGATTCTCATCCCTTGAGGATTGAAGCCAAAATTCAATGTGTACCCTGATCAGGTTTTGCCAATCTGGATTACGTTCAATCTGATGGCTGTAAATATTCAATAGATATCTCATTTTTTCTTCTGCCAAATCAAACTTTGACAGGTTTTCATTAATTTTATCAATGCTTTCCTTAGTCTTTTGTTCCATTAATTCGATATAGATTTCATCCTTGCTTTTAAAATAATTATAGATGGCACCTTTGCTCATTCCTGAATTTTTAACAATGTCATCCATCGTCGCATTTTGAAATCCCTTTTCAGCAAAGCAGACAAACGCTGTTTCCATGATTTTCTTTTTCATTTTTGTTTTGTATTCTTCTGATACAATAGGCGGCATAAAAACTCCTCCTTCAACTTAACCGACTGTTCAGTTTATTTAATTAAATCATACTGAAAATCATTGTACAATAGGCTGACATAAAAAAAGTCCCCATCATAGGAGGGGACTGACCCGTCAATCTTTAATCGGGCTGTTATTATCAACGACTTGGAGGACTTTCGTAGTTGACTCCATCGGGCTGCCGCAAAGTGGGCAAACAGGATCCTCGTTGCTCTTAAAATTGTCGCGGATCCATCCCTTACAGGAATCAGATGTACATTCCCAAATCTTGGTTTCCGCTGTAATAATTTCTTCTTCAGGTTTTCTTCCAAATGCCATATGGATCGTACCTCCATTGGTTATGATGCGTTTTTCAAAAAAAGCTACCCTGACAGGATAGCTATTTAAAAAACGGTTTGCTCGAATTAAAGTTTTACAACGTTAGCTGCTTGTGGTCCGCGGTTTCCTTCAACGATTTCGAATTCTACCTGCTGGCCTTCTTCAAGTGATTTGAAACCTTCTCCAGTGATTGCAGAGAAATGAACGAATACATCATTTCCGCCTTCAACTTCGATGAATCCAAAACCTTTTTCTGCGTTAAACCATTTAACTGTACCTTTTTCCACGATGAATCCTCCATTACAATCAAAAATATTAATATGTTCTATTTTAATAAAAAATTCACATATTATAAAAAGTACCGCACGCATCGATCACTTTTTATAATATGTGAATGGCCTGCTTCAAAATTGAAAGTATTTATCCATTTATAATAATTATACAACTTTTAATATGAAAGTCAAACTCATCCAATTCCTATTGGATTTGAGGGTTGATAAGCACTATAATTGTTTCTTGAATTTTTATATAATAAAGATATTAATTTCCATACAAGGAGTATATTCCCTTTGAAAATTTACGGTCAATTCAAAAGAAAAATGATATTTAATTATTTCATCGGTTCGTTTTCAGCTGTAATTGGGGTTGGGAGCATTTTTATTTTTCAAACCCTTGACTTAACTCCTCATGAAGTCGAATTGATATGGACCATTTTGGTTTCTTCCATCATCGTTATGTTTATATGTGAAATCCTAGTCTATCGTCTGCATTTAAGGCCGTTAACCTTGTACTATCAGCAGAATGAACGATCAAGAATGATGTTAAAGGAAGCTTATGAAACGATTCTTCATTTTCCTTATTTGACAGTAAAAAGGATTCTTTTGCCTCATTTTTTAGGACTTGCCATCCCTTCTGTTTCAATGAGTTTGTTTTTCATTAAAATGAAATGGCTCTCTATTCCATACTCTTTTATCGCTCTTGCAGCATTAGGTGCATTTATCATTGCTTGTCTGCACGCGATGATCGAGTATTTTCTTACCGAAAAAACAACAAAGCCTATCATTTTAGATTTACAGCACAAGTTAGGCCCGCAGTTCATGTCTATTAATCGTGAAAAGAACATTTTCAGTATTAAAAGGAAGCTTCTTGCCGGTGCAGTTTTTATATCGGTATTCCCTATTCTCTTGTTTTCAGTAGCCACACAGGTGCGCTTCATTGAAACTTCACTGGAATTTGCTAAGGGGTTTCTCAGTTGGGCTGCCCTTATCATTACAGTAATCACCATATTTAGTATTACTGCAGCCATATTGCTTTATAAAAGCATTCAAAAACCACTTGCTGAACTTCAGGATGGTTTCCAAAATGTTCAAAAGGGGTTTTTTCTAGATCTTGATAATCCCCATACCGATGAATTCAGTGACATAGTAAATGGTTTCAATCATATGCTCCATTCCATAAAAATCAGGGATAAACGTAATGAAGAATTACTGGACAGCTTCTATACAGTCATTGCGGAAGCACTTGATGCCAGGGACCCTTATACGGCTGGCCATTCCATAAGAGTCGCTGAATATTCGTGCAAAATAGGGAAAGCTGCAGGTTTATCAGAACTGGAATTGCAGCTGTTGAGAAAGTCAGCGCTTCTCCACGATATTGGAAAAATCGGTGTCCGTGATGCCGTTCTATTGAAGGAAAATCGATTAACAGATGAAGAATTCAATCAAATCAAGCAGCACCCCACGATCGGGGCAAGGATTGTAGATCAGCCGGAGCTCTCATTAGAAATGAAGCACCTTTTGCCAGGTATTAAGCATCATCATGAAAGATATGACGGGAAAGGATATCCATCAGGGCTTTCAGGGCAGGACATACCTTTATTCGGCAGGATCATTGCGATTGCTGACGCCTTTGATGCCATGACATCTGATCGTCCTTACCGTAAAGGGATGCCATTTGAAAAAGCAATTTCCATCCTGTCTGAAGGAAGTGGAACTCAATGGGACCCAGCATTGATAGAGATTTTCCTTTCTCTCATAAAGGAAACAGACATACAATACACTTCAACATTAAAATATTCGTACTCTTTCTCATAGCCTGTTCAAAGCAGGCTTTTTTTCATGGAGAGATATCAATGAACAATTTCTGCATGTTTGCCTTTATATGGGACAAACTTTCATTACAGGGAATCGGGTGATGAAAACATGTTCAAAGAATCTTTTAAAAAAGCCGAGAAAAATAGAAAAAAAGCACATCGTTTAACGAAGGAAGAATTTAAAGCTGACATTCAGTCTGCCCTCTCAAATAGCTCAGACCTTCTGTTTCGGGATATTTTTCATCATGAAAAAACTATCCTCCTTGTCTATTTGGAGAATAGCATAAAAGAAGATGCTCTGAGCGAGGATATCATTAAACCTTTAAATCTTTTATATAATGAAGCCCTTTCTGTTAAAAATATTTATCAATCATTAAATATCGGTAAGCTCCTCCTCACCAATCAATTAGAGGAAATTTCTCAGGGTATTATCAATGGGTACCTGTATATTTTTATTGAAGGTGAAGACTGCGGGATTCTTGCAGATATAGGAAAAAAAGAATCAAGAGGGCTTGAAAAAGCTGAAACAGAATCATTGGTTTATGGACCGAAGATTTCCTTCACAGAATCCATAGCAACGAATGTGAATATTGTGAGGAACTATCTTTCAGATGAAAAACTGGCTGTGGAAGAAATCATGGTGGGAAATCGTTTAAAGCGAAAGGTAAGTTTAGTATACATTTCAGATGTGGCCGATGAGGAAAATGTCTCTACCTTCCGCCAAAGAATTACGGATTTGGACATTGATAGTATTATCGATGCTTCTGTTTTAGCCCAGCTGATAGAGGACAATTCAATCACTCTTTTTCCACAGCTGATGTCAACAGAGCTCCCAGACAGGTTTTGTATGAGTCTATTATACGGAAAAGTAGGTGTATTGGTAGACAGAAGCCCTATTTCCTTAATCGGCCCTACCTCATTTTATAGTTTTTTTGAAACAACAGAGGATGTTTATGTCAGATGGAATATTGGAACGTTTTTACGTATACTCCGTTTTATATCCATCCTGCTCTCTATTTTGCTGACACCTGCCTATGTTGCGGTTTTAACCTATCATTATGAAGTCATTCCTTCCGCCTTACTGACTTCACTTGGAGAATCAAGATCAAACGTCCCTTTTCCGCCGGTTTTTGAAGCCTTGCTTCTTGAATTCATTATTGAATTGCTTAGAGAGGCAGGTGCGAGGCTGCCGACTAAAGTCGGACAGACAATGGGTATCGTCGGTGGTATCGTCATCGGGCAGGCAGCAGTTCAGGCTGGCTTTACGAGTAATATCTTGATCATCATCATTGCCATCAGTGCATTAGGATCGTTTACAACTCCCAGCTATCTGATGGGGTCAACTTTAAGGATCCTGCGCTTTCCAATCATTTTTGCGGCAGGGCTTTATGGCGGCATCGGCATCATGTTTGCATTCTGTCTTATTCTGATTCATTTGTTAAGGCAGACATCAATGGGAAGACCGTATTTAACCCCTCTTTTCCCATTAAGATTGAATGACTTAAAGTACAGTTTGATAAGGGCTCCTATCTCTTTTTACAGAAACCGCCCGGAATCCAATATGCCTAAAGACCACATTCGTTTTTTCAAATCGGATGGCAGGAAGAAAAACGACTTGGATGAATAAGGAATGTTGCAAGTGAATCCGAACATTAATCCACCCCGAAAGCTTTTATTCAACGCCTATTTACTCATGTTTATTGTCCATACAGCACAGACAGGCGTCGGGATTGCCGGTTTGCCAAGAGTTGTTTTCCTTCAATCGGAAAATGATGCCTGGATATCAGTATTGATCACTGGTGCAGTCGTCACGATGGTGTTGTTTATTATGGATAAAACATTGAAGCAGTTTGAAAGTGCGGATCTCTATTCCATCCATGAGTATCTATATGGAAAATGGGGTGGGAAATTGGCTAACTCTGTTATTTCCATTTATTTGTTATCAGGCTACTTCATTATTATGAAGGATTATACGGAAATGGTTCAGGAGTGGATTTTCCCTACTCTTCCAACCTGGATATTTACCTTGATGCTCAGCTTTCTTGCATTTTATGCAGTCAGCGGAGGAATAAGAGTAGTCGTGGGAATATGCCTGCTATCCCTGATATTATCCATTTGGATCACTTTTATCATTGCAGTGCCCCTGCAATATATGGATTATTCTCATCTTTTACCGATTTGGAACCATAGTTTTAAACAGATTCTGATGGGAACATTTAAAACCAGCCTTTCAATCGTTGGGTATGAAATGCTTATGTTTGTGTATCCATTTGTACAAAATAAAGAAAAGGTTTTTCGCTATTCCATGATCGGAAATCTTTATTCTACACTTTTGTTTGCCTTGGTCACATTTGTATCAATCGGTTTCTTTTCAGCCACTGGTTTAAAAAGGACGATTTGGCCTGTATTATCTATGTTTAAAATCGTAAGGATTCCAAACTTGGAACGTTTTGAATTTATCGCAGTCTCATTCTGGATGCTGATTATCCTTCCTAACATTTGTTTATATTTATGGTCAGCATCAAGGGGGATCAAGAATGTATTTGGCATCACAGGACGGAAAAGTTTGTATATAGCACTCTTGATTGCGTGGCTTGGTACGCTGTTTTTAAAAGAGAGGATATTTAACAATCTTGCTTCGGATTATGTAGGATACGCAGGATTTGCATTATTCTTCGTATACCCTTTCCTGCTTTATACTATGGTAAAGCTTAAAACGATTTGGAAGAAAAAAAGGAGTGCTTAAGATGAAGCTCCTGATGCTGTTCATCCTCACACTATCACTTTTCATCTCTGGATGTGTAGAGCAAAAAAGCCTTGAAAACCTTGGATTGGTAACTGCCATTGGATATGATAAGAACAAAGAGGAGCCAGAGGAAGTGGAAGGAACAATTGCTGTACTTCAATTCAGTCCTGAAAAACAGAGCCTTTCAAATATATTTTCTGCAAGCTCCATTACCAGTAAAGGGGTAAAAAGAAAAATCAATTATGAAACAAGCAAGAAAATTGCTTCGGGACAGCTGCGTGTGGCTATCTATGGAGATGAAATCGCATCAGAAGGATTGAGCCAGTATGTCGATACATTAACAAGGGATGCCTCTATCGGCAATATGGTCTACCTCGCAGTGGCAAGTCCTACTGCAAAGGAAATCCTCAACCACCAGGACCTATACCAAACTGATAATATCGGGACATATTTATATAACATGATTCGCCAAAATATCGACAGAGAGCTGATTCCAAACCCCACTTTGCAAGAATACCTGCGCACATTTTATGATATCGGGAAAGATCCCGTCCTTCCTCTATTGACGATTGAAAATGGCCATATAGTCATCAGTGGGCTTGCGTTGTTTAATGATGACCATTATCTTGCCCCCTTGCCTCAGGATGATATTTTCTATCTAAGGATGTTAATGGATAAATACACAAGGGGACTGACAGAGATTGATCTCCCCCGTGAAAGATTTAAAGCCTTTTTTACTGAGAATCAGACAGAAAATCCAGTTTACAAAGAAAAAAAAGAAGATGTACATCTTACTCTGGACAACATTCACGCACATGAGAAAATCACAATGAAGGAAGAAGCAGGAAGGCCAGCTTTCTCCATACACGTCAAGACAAACTTGCGTGTGCTTGAAGTCTCTGAAACCATGGACTTGGGAAACCCTGCGGTTGTCAAAAAATTAGAAAGCGAAATATCCAAAAAGATGGAAAATAAAATGAATGAATTGACTGCCATGCTGAAAGAAAAAAATACCGATCCAATCGGCTTCGGGAATTATTACATGGCTCATCATAGGAATAAGCCTTTAACCAAACAGCAATGGATAGATATCTATAAAAATTCAAAAATCAATGTTACGGTAGAAACTTCTATCCAACGAACTGGTGTCATCGATTAACTGATGTAAATTCCTTCCCCTTTTCTTTACGAACAGAAAAAAAACCGTTATAATGCTAATAATGGAGCATAAGTTTCAAGAGTCCTGGCGGCAACCAGAACTCTAGGTACAGTTTTTCCTGCAAGCAGTGCAGCAGCCTTTAACCACGAAAAAGTAACTCACCCTCTATCCAACTTGCACGGGGTGGGTTACTTCTTTTTTTGTGCAATGGCGATGATGGCTATGATTAAAGATCCGAACGCTATCATAAGCTGCATTGTATCAGCAACAGGAATCATCTCTTGCGACCACCTCCTTTCGGAAAGCAGCCGCTGCCCACCCACCTTTATGAACTGTACAACCTCATTTTAGCATACTTTTCCACACGAACAAATGTTCTTATATAAATTCCTATCAAAATGGTCAATTCGGCCTAACTTTCACTTGCTAATATCAACTGAAACTTTGTGATTACCGCATAATAAAACCATTTATGGTGAAAATAAAGTTATATTTGAGGAGGTGTGTGGTAATGTCAAAACGAGTTGGTGTAGAACAATCTCTTTCTAACGTATCTGAAGTGCTTCGCGCAAAAGGCTACGAGGTGGTTGAACTAAAAAATGAAAATGATGCAGCGAACTGTGACTGCTGCGTGGTGACGGGACAAGATAACAACGTCATGGGAATACAAAACGTTGTTACGGCAGGTTCTGTCATTAATGCACATGGAATGTCAGCTGATCAAGTATGCCAGGAAATTGAAAGTAAATTTATACAATAAAAAAACGGCTAAATATAAGCCGCACTTGCTGTCGAGATTTCTCGGCAGTTTTTTATTGTTGAATTATTTATTTAAAGCTTTCAATAAAGCATCTTCTTTATCTGCCGCTAAGCCGGCATTTCTTCCTGAATGCTCCCTTTTGCTTGCCCATTCAGCGGTGTCTAATATTGTTTCTTTTAATTGCCTCGTTTTGAGTCCTGCATTTTTAGCCTTTGTGATCTCTGTTCCAAAATCCTTAATATGCGGGATCCATAAAGGCAATTCAATCCAAGGCTGCACTTCATTCTTCAGCAGAAATTCTTCTTGAGCCCAAGTGATTTCCGTTTCTTTATTCAAATACATCCGGCATTCATTTAGAAAATGGTTTAATGTTAATGGTTCTGTCGGTCCCACAGCATTCCATATTCCCCTCTCATCCATTTCAATGAGGGTCAAAATCCATTGAGCTAAATCACGGACATCAATGAACTGTATTTGACAATCCTTGTTGTCAGGGGCAATCATTTCTCCCCCTTTCATCACCCTTTCCATCCAATAGGTAAAACGATCGGTAGGATCATGAGGACCAACAATAAGACCCGGCCGAATAATAAGGGAGTTTGAAGGAAGTTCATTCGTCACTGCAAGTTCACATAAAGCTTTTAAAGCTCCATAATATTGATCTGCCGGCAAGGAACCGTTTTTCTGCAGCTGCTCATTTTCCTTAGAGGATAATTCATTAAGCTCTGACTTCTCATCGATTCCTTCTTCCTGGAATGCTTTCTTATAGACTGAAATAGTCGAAATAAATACATATACGCTGCAGAATTCCTTCAACATAGCTGATGAGAGGGCAGCATCTTTTGGCTGATAGCCGCATGTATCAATGACGGCGTCCCATTTTTGACTACATAGCTTCGCTAAATCCTCTTTGTTTTGCCGATCACCTTTAATAAGGGGCAAATCGGGGAAAATGGCGTCATTTGTTTTTCCTCTGTTGAACAACGTCACATCAAACCCTTTTTTTACAGCTTCCTCCACAATCGCACGTCCGGCAAACTTTGTTCCCCCAATTATTAAAATCTTCATCCCATCCCCCTCTTGTCATTTAGACTCTAAAGAACGCTTTCTCCTCATCCGTTGGTACATATGGTTTTTGATCTAACATCAATAGCAGTCCATGATACGTCTGTAAATCATCATCACATGCTTCGCAAAATTCCTTTTCTTCTTCGTTCCAGAATGCTGCCATTGAATCATTTTTCTGTCTATGATGAGGATATTCATTGTGCAATGTTTTTAGCTTTTCAAGAAAAAATACTAGGGCGTCATGTTTTTCTTCGAAGGAGTACTCGGTAACGATATCCTTTTCCCAGCCTTCAAAGAACCACCATGGTTCATTCTCTCCCTTCGTCAAAATGACTTTCCAGCTTGTCGACATTTCTATCACTCCTGTATGGTTCTACTTCTAGTTTACCTTTTGAATGCATTTTTGCAACAAATCAAGTCCAGCACTCAATAGGTCGTAAAATGCAGGAGTTTTTGCAGTGCATAAATGACACGCTCAACACCAGTGTATTCGATTTTGCGCTTCTTATATCCTACTGAATATGTTCCCTCTTCATTATTCCAAATACGATGGAAATAATCATCCACATCAACAATAACCTGTTCCCGGTTCCCTGCCTGCACTTTTAAATCCGTTTCAGGATTGAAATCATCCAGATTCCTCATTGTATAGTTGGCAGATCCGCCAATCACTGTGGAGGAATCCTGTCCCCTCACATAAATCAATTTGGTATGATATTGTTCCTTATGCGTGTTATACCATTTCATTTGGATGTTACCCTTTCCCTCTTCCAAAAGCTCAGAGACAACAGGGTTGTTCGGAAGGCCTGTTTTTTTATGGCCAAAAGCATTCGTATTGGGATCCAAAATGAGCCTGATCTTTACTCCACGCCCCGCTGCATCCGTTAAAGCATTCACGATGTCCCTATCCGCGATATAAAACATGCCAATCCAGATGGAATCCCCTTTAGAAGTATGTTTTATCGTGTCTACAATGCCAGATTCAATTTTACTTTCCGTGAGCAGTTGAACCTTTATATTTCCTTTTTCATTCATTGACCCTTCATACTTAGGCAGTTTTACATTTGAATGTGAAAAATCAAGGATGGATTGTTCCGTTTTAAGAATATCTGCGATAATCGGCCCTGAGGTCTCAAATGCTATATTAGAATGATATCCACTGGCATCATGGGGGTTGGCCGAAGAAACGATAGCCCCTTTATCTGTAGCAAGTGTCTTCCGATGATTGGCTTTTATGTTCATTAACTCCAAATAGGATCGGACTGTCAGCTTAGGAGCATTCGGCGTTAAAGGATTCCTGATCCATCCTTCCCCTTTTTGGCCGAACCACTGGAGTCCTATACGCCAAATTGCAGAATACAGAGGATTTGAATCCCTTAATGGTTCTAAATCTGTAATGACAACTTCAATTCCGTTTTCTTTCAATTCCTTCAATTGTTTCGATAAAAATGAACTATAACCTGTATTTACAGGATCAGTAATGAACACAATTCTCATTTCAGGGTTCTTTTCTTTTTTATCAATCAACTTTTTAGTCAATGTATCACTGATAGGAGGAAAAAACATTCCTTTATCATAAAAATCATTAAATAAAAACATATCAACTACGATAAATTTATCTGCTTTGTCAATTTGATCAAATATTTTTTGGAAAATCATTTGATCATGCATTTCTTTTTTATCTTTTTGATAAGTAAGATCGTATAAAAAGTTTACATTATCGACTTGATGTATCTTGCCTTCATAAGATAATCCTTTTGGCAGCGGCTTTTTACTTTCGTAAAAGACCATACCCAGATAAACTGCACAAACAAAAATGATTAATGTATAGGTCCATTTCTTTTTATTCCTTTTTTTAGCCGTCGACACCCGTTAGCTCCCCCTTTTATTCAATAGGCTTCTTCTATAGATTGTCACATTCTTCGCATATGTATAAGAATCCTATACCCAATCTCGTGATAGGTTAAATCCAAAAGGTGCATATAAAAAAACCCTTTTGGATTCTTTTCTCCAAAAGGGGTTCGTGTGTGGACAAGATTACATTATCCACCGATATACGACATTTCAATTTTCTTTCGTTTTACTGCCGATTCCTCTGTTCTTTCTTCTGAGTAGCGGTCGTTTCGATTATTCCAGATCTGATTTAATTTGTTCATAAGTTCAGTATCTGTCATTCCATTACGCAGGTCCTCTTTCAAATCCACTCCACTTTGCGCAAAAAGGCATGTATAAAAGCTGCCATTGGCAGATATTCTGCCTCTTGTGCATTCGCTGCAGAATGTTTCGGAAACTGAAGTAATAAAACCGATTTCACTATCTGATCCCTTTAAACGATATCGTTTCGCCACTTCTCCATAATAATCAGGCTCAATAGGAATCAATTCATACCGGCTGGCTAGGATGCCCATCATTTCTTTTTTGGTCACAATTTGATCCCAATTCCATCCGTTTGAATTCCCAACATCCATGAATTCGATGAACCTGAGCGGAATTTCTTTCACCTTGCAATATTCAGCCATCGGGATTATTTCATCCTCGTTGACTCCTTTTTGGACGACCATATTGATTTTGACCTTAAGACCTGCTTGAATGGCAGCATCAATGCCAGCCTTTACTTTTTCAACACTGGCCCCAACCCCATTCATTTTTTTGAAGAGATTTTCTTCAAGTGCATCAAGACTTATATTGATTCGTTTTAGACCTGCTTCCTTTAAGCGATCGGCATAGGTCGGTAAGAGGATTCCGTTTGTTGTTAGTCCAATATCCTCTATTTCTTCTATTTCATATAATTTTCGAATTAATTGATGCAGGTTTTTTCGAATCAACGGCTCTCCACCGGTTAACTTCACTTTCCTTACCCCGAGGTTGACGGAAGCTTTTGTAATCCGTTCAATTTCTTCGAAAGAGAGAATTTCTTGTTTCGGCAGGAAAGCATAGTCCGGACCAAAAATTTCTGCAGGCATGCAATATCGGCATCGGAAATTGCAGCGGTCGGTTACAGAAATTCTCAAATCTTTAAAAGGACGCGAAAGTTGATCAATAGCTTTTTTCATAAAACGCCTTCCTTTTCAACAAAATTGGTTGGTTTTACTATAGCATTCTTTTTTAATAACGAAAAGAAATCCGGAGAGTGCTGTCTTTAACAGTTCTCTCCGGATTATGGTTTAGGCACTTGATTTCTTTATTTTTTTAAATAAAATAGTGATGCATATTAACAGGAAAATCCCCGAACACAATAAGAGATTTAATGAGGAATGCTTTTTAGCTGAATCCTCTGATGTGGAATCCTTATTGCCTTCTGAAGCTTTTGCCTTTAACTCATGCAGCGGGAACACTGCTACTACCTCTCCTGTTTTAGAAATAATTTTTAAGAATCCGCTCTTTTCCACTTTTTTCGTTACATTCTCTCCGCTGCCTTTTGTAAAGTACAAGTCATGTTCAGCTTTATAGGCATTATCTTTTTTCTTAAAGATGCTTCCTTCCGGCACTCTCTCCGTTTTGTAATGAGTCATCCCATATTCCAAAAGCTTCTTTGTATCACCATAGGCACTCTTTTTCGTAGTCCCATTCAGTGTTATGGCAGTGAGATCAATATTCTGATTTTGTGCGGTAGTGGCAAGCGTCTGACCGGATTGATCCACATATCCCGTCTTTCCTCCTGTAATACCCGGAAACGGAATTTCTTCCTTCAGCATTTTATGATGAGTGATCAGGGTTGTATCCCAGCCATCCCCATGCCACTTTAACGTTTTCGTTCCGAATATTTGCCTGAATGTTGGATTTTTCATTGCATAGTCTGTAATCTTTGCCAAATCATTAGCAGTTGTGAAATGTTCCTCATCAAACAGACCGTTCGGATTAACGAAATGTGTATGATAAACACCCACTTTACTCCGCAAATAGGCATTTATATTCTTTGAAAATTCATCTACGCTGCCGTCAAGATGTTCAGCGATTGCAATGGCTGCATCATTCCCACTATTGACCAGCATACCTTGAATCAAGTGTTTAAGTGTGACATCTTCACCTTCTAAAAGGTATACCCTTGTACCATCAACATTTGCTGCATTATGTGAAACGACGACATGGTCATTCAAATGCCCATTCTCAATCGCATAAATAGCAGTAGCAATTTTCGTCAGACTGGCTGGGTATAGCTTTTTATCACCATTCTTCTGATAAAGGATTTTTCCTGTCTTTGCATCAACAACTGATGCTGCTTCACTTTTAATATCCAATTCTTCTCCCTCTGCAGCCAATGCAGAATAGGGAGCCAAACTTCCCAGTATTAGCAAGGATAAAAAACTCACTACAATTTTTTTCATACCTTTAAACCCGCCTCATTCTATTTTCAGGTCTAGTCTACCATTTAACTTAAACAGAATGGCCGGCTTTTAGTATTTGTCATTTGAATGAAAATGAATTGAAAAAATGCAGGAAAAATACCACTGTATTGCCATGCATATAAATGAAATATTCAATAAGATTATTATTCTTCCAGCAAATCTTTCTGGGCACGGAAGAATTCAGTCCCATCATCCCGGTAATATGAATTGAGTGCAATGCTGCTGTGCATAAGTAAATTTAGCATCTTCACAGAATCATTTAGAAATTCTCCCTTATTTAACATGATGCATTCCGTCTGGCTTGCCAAGAAGACATCTGAGATTTCAGCTCGCGTCGGGGTGCCGTTTTTTGTCAGTTGATTCAAAACCCCCGTAGCCCAGATGACAGGAAGATGTGCTGCATGGCACATTCTTAGGATGTTTTCTTGGGCTGTAAGTAAGTTTTGAAATCCTGCTTCAACTGCCAGATCCCCGCGTGCAATCATTACACCAAAATTGGAATAGGTCAGACCCGTTTCTATAATTCTGGACAACTGGCGAATACCTTCTTTCGTCTCTATTTTCGCCACTAACCCAATATCCTCTCTCCCATAGGCATGCAGAATATCAGCCATTTTCTTAATATCCTTTGGATGATTTACATAGGATAAACCAATGATATCCGCATGTTCAATAAGAAAAGGAAGCAAAGCAAGATCTTCCTGATTGGGGGTGGACAATAATAAATGAACGAACGAATCAGGAAAATTGATTCCTTTTCCTTCCTTAATCTTTTTGCTTTTTTCATTTGGTGATAAAATTAGCAATTCGATAAAATCCGGCGTTAATCTTGTGACTTTCCCAAAAATAATTCCATCATCGAAATATACGCTGTCATTCAACCCTGCATTTTTCAGTGCTTTCGGGTGGCTGACTGTTAAGCATGCACATTGCCGATTCCCCCTCATTCTTCTAAATGATTCTTCGTTAAAGTAGACCCTGATGACACTTCCTTTCTTTACTTTAATAGAGGAAGGAGTTGTCTTGATATTTGTGATTTCCAACTCTTGACCACTGAAGTTAAGTTGACATTTTTGATTGATTTCAAATGGCCCTTCAGCTTCCACCAATAGAACTTGTTCACTGAGTATATCAACGACTTTTAATGTTCCATGCAGGGAATCGATTAATTTTATATGAATGTCATCCCCTGGATTTACCTGTTCAAAGAGACTAGATTGCTTTATTTCTATTTCAAAAAGGGAATCAATATTTTTAGTAAAGGGATGAGAGTCTTTCTTAATGATCCCAAGAATTGATTTCTTTACATTTTTCGATTGAATTTTTACGGTATATGGATTGAATAGGATTTTCTCAATCCTTATTTTTGGACCGGGAATATCCATAAAAATTTTGCACCGATGCAAATCTTCACCGAAACCCCTTATGAGTTGAATCAATCTGAGCCAATCTCCAGGCGAACCGTGGGCACAATTGATCCTGGCAATATCCATTCCATTTTTAATGAGCGAATCAATTTCCTCCTTCGTTGAAGTATTATCTAATGTGGCCATCACTTTTACATTTTTTTCGGTTTGATATTGGCCAAATAATTTATCAGATCTCCATTTTTTCAAACTTTTTGCTTTCCACCAGTCATACATCCTCCCGTTGTCAAATGGAGGACATCCAAGATTATATAGAATTTTTTTAATGTAGTGCTCTACATGAAAGTCTGCCATCTTAAGCGTGCCCAACCCTTCTGAATGGAGATTCTCTTCTAAAGAAACATTATTATTCGCCCATAGCTTTAAAAATTGGGATAAATTCCTGGAACTGAATTCACTATCTGTTAAATCACTTTCATCACTCTGAATAATTTCAGTAAAAAGTTCGGTCATTTTCTTATATAGGCGGCGTCTCTCCGACCAAAATTCTTTTCTTTCTGATTCCATACACTTCCACCTCTGCCTATTTGCGAATATTATCAATATATTCCTTATTGGAGATATGGTGTTTTTCCTCAGATGAAAGCGGCTGATTTTTTTTCCTTTTTGCTGTAAAATAAATTTATAAGCTGTACGAACGTAACTTTTTTCATTTTATTTCATAATACTATAGATTGAACTTATCAGATTGGGGCTTAAGACTATGATGTCATTCATTCGTTTTGCCGTAAGAAGCTTACTTGGGGTATGCTCTGGATTCATCGTATGGCTCTTTAGTTTTTTTAATTTGGATTTCACTTTTCTCCTCTCTTCCTTAACAGCAGTAGGAGCGTCTATAATCATTTATTTCATCGTAAAGTGGATTCAGCTGGCTAAAATCTATAGGAAATATGGATTGACTCGAAAAGAATATCAGTTCATCCTTAAAAATCTAAAGCAGGCAAGCAGCAAATTAAGAAGACTTCAAAGGTCCATCATGAATCTCAGGTCAATATCTGCTTTTCGCCAGTTCTATGAAACCCAAAAGCTTTCACGAAAAATCGTAAAGACAGTTAAAATCCAGCCGCATCTATTCTTCGCAAGTGAAGAATTTTTTTATAAGGATCTGGATTCTGCTGTAGAAATTACAGAAAAATATTCTCTTTTATCAAGCCAGGCGCCTGTGAATCCGGATGTGCGCCATACGCTTCAAGAAGCAAAAAACAGCATCTCGATTGTCAATTCCAAGTTGGAATCAGACTTGATGAAACTCCTCTCACCTGAAATCCAAAAGTTGAATGTTGAAATAGACTACATTAAGCTCCATAATCAATGGGACCAAAATAAGAATGGAATTAAAAAATGAGCGAAGATAGCATCATCCGCAGCAGACTTCATGCATACTCTTCCGAACTATTGACTTTTTTAAATTCCAGCCGACTCCGTCAGGTCGATAAACAGTTAAAACAATTAATCCAAACAATTGAGAAGGCAGACTTTAAAAAATTATCAGCTGCGGGCGGAATTAGAGGATTCTTTCGTATTGGCAGAGTAAAAAAATCACGTTCCACATTTTCAAATTTCAAACAGCTGGAGGTTCAAATAGATAAACTTCATCTGCATCTCGAAATGATTTCAAAAAATGAACTCATCAATGAATTGGAAAGAATTGAAGTATTAAAAGTAAAATACCAAAAGCTTTTAATAGAATTGAATGACCAATCGAGTTCAATCAGTGAGGATGAATCTAATTGGAATCAATCCATCCTATCTGAAGCATTTTCACAAGTATTATCAATGGAAGCTTCCTTGAATTACTATTTAAAATCAGTGGAGAAAGTCATTATTACCACAATACCTTCCTGGAAAAAGCAATTTCAAGCAGCCATGGATCTTGCTGTGGAGGCCGCCAGCTTTAAAGAAATGAACAAAATCCATTCTGAATTGCTGACGGACATTTCTATACTTGCATATCACGAAAAAAACTGAACCTTGTAAATAAGGTTCAGTTTTTTTTGCCTAAATGTTTGAAGTTGGGCTGGCAGGTAAAATGTATATAAACATGTATTTTACTAGGAAAGGAGGGAGAATATTGTGCTGCATCTATATAAATGCAAAGATCTAAATAAAACGAGATCTGTGATCCTCCCTTGCAAATGGAGGGAATCATTCGGACTTCAGACTGGAATGTTTGTAGAGATATTTCTTGAAAAAGAGACAATCGTCATCCAAAAAGCCGGGAATAATTCCACTCATAATCATCGGATCGTATCAGAAAAGGGAAGTGTACAGATTCCAAAGGAATTACTGAAATTGATGAAGTTTGATGAATTTGAACACTATTGCATCTTCATCGATGACAATAAAAAACGTTTTATGCTGCAGCTCATCCCTTAAGGCTCTTTTTTCAAAGTTTGTTGCTTTAACCATTAAAGCATGGTAATTTATGCAATCTATGCAGAAACTTTAGTTTAAAAAGAGCCTGGATAATCCATTTCAACGCGCAAATCAGCTATTTTCACGTTAAAATCGGCATTAAGATTTTAACAATAATCTTTACGAAAACAGCTTTCCTTAATGATGTTTTTCAGCTATTTGAACAATAGAATCAATGACTTCTTCGTGCTCCTTTTCAGCTACTTCGCTAGAAATGATTTCATCACCTAGAAGTTTGTCAATCGCCTCATGTTCTGCATATAGAACATGCTTTTGAAGGGTATCCAGCTGTTTTTCTTTAAATGCTGGATTACTTTCATATAAATCATTCAACTGGGCTTTTACTACATCTTTTCTTTTTTCATATTGTGCAATCAACTCACCCGAAACTTGCTCTGTTATATATAATTTTTGTTTGATCCGATGTATTTCCTGCACCGCAGTATCATAGCGGTGGAGCTCGGCAATCAAGTATTCGTATTCCACCATTTGTTCACTTTTCGGTTTGATTCCCAAAAATGAAATTAACGGTTTCACCGTCAAGCCTTGCACTATCAATGATGTTAAAACTACACTGAAGGAGAGAATGACGATATCCTCCCGCCCTGGAAAATTCTGAGGAAGACTTAATGCCAGAGCAATGGACAACGACCCTTTCAAACCGCCCCAATTAATGAGATGTTTCCAGTTTAAAGGGAAGCTCTTTATGAAAAACAAACTGGTATAAACGGCTATGCTGCGGGCTACTAATACAATGACGATGGCAGCAATGATCAGCCACCATTTATCTGCAAGATGTATCCTGGTTATTTCCAAGCCAACCATTAAGAAAACGAGTGAATTAGCCAATAAAGCAGCAACTTCCCAAAAGTTGCTGATATTCAACTTGGTTGTCGGGCTCATCCCGATTTTTGCTCCAAAATTCCCAAAGATGATCGATGCTACGACAACCGCAATAACACCTGATCCTTGAAGACTTTCCGAAAGCAAAAAAGAGCCGTAAAATAAAATGATGCTGAAGATAATCTCAAGAGGATAATCATCATAATACTTCGTCAGAATTGAAAATGCGTAGCCGAGACCCCCGCCAACAATCAGTCCGATTGAAATGACTTTGATGAATTCCAGAAGTCCGCTGCCGAAACCACTCCACCCTGCGTCGAGGTAGGATAATAGATAGAATGAGGAAATATTGAAGAATACGACCGCTAATCCATCGTTAAATAAACTTTCCCCTTCTACTACAATGGACAGCCTTTTCTGCACTCCTAAATTTTTAAATATGGACAGGACGCTCACGGGATCAGTTGCACTCATTAGTGCTGCAAAGACAAAGGCAGTAGAGATATTGAAGTCGAATAAGTAGTACATGCTGAACCCGACGACTAAAAAGGAAATAAGCGTACCGCCAAATGCCAGGGCAAAAATGGGCTTTTTATTATCCTTTAAATGGCTGTAAGGAAGCTTAAGTGAGGCTTCACCAATAAGCGCTGGGAGAAATAAAGTAATGACGACAAAGTGAAAGATTTCCCCTTGAGTGATAAATGTCTTTAAAGGTTCAAGTGCTGGAATGTTAAAGCTTCCAATCAAAGCCCCAAATACAACTAAAACGATTGGATATGGCTGCTTGAATTTCTTGGCTGCCGCAGTAATACCGGCAGCGATCATGATCATCAGCAGTCCAAGCTCAAATACATAATGCGGATCTAATTGATGCAAAAAATCACCCCAACTGTTTTCTGGAAATTTATACATCTATTATACCCATACTTTACTGCTGGAAAATAGAGAAACGACAAAAAAGATCGCCTCATTGGAGGCAATCTTTTTAATGGCAATGACAGCTGGAACGCTTGGAAAGAACCGGGACATTGCACCATAGAGGAAGTTTTCTTTGTTTCTTTAGGTACTTCCATCCGTTTTCATTAATATCCTCAATATTGTTCTTCACTTCATTCAATTTTGCTGTCATCATGATAAAAGTTCCATATTCCATATTAATCATCTCCTGTTCTTGATGATTTCATTATATGGAATAGAATATCCAGCCACATTCTCTTTCCGAATGATTTTCATTTCATTCCGAAGACTGATTTTTCCTCAGCCTTTTTAAATACTTTTAAAAAGCAGCTTGCGAAGCAAAGGAAACAGGATTTCCGGAAGCTCTTCAATATTGCTTACAAACAAACTGAACCTGCCATACATATTTTGAATGACCTTCTTCTGACTTTCTTCGATGGGATCCTTTGAAAGGAACACATTAATGACCTCAATGCCATTCTTCCTTGCATCCAATACTGCTTCATGTGTATCAACAATACCATTTTGTTCATAGCCAGCCGCTGCAGGCTCACCGTCAGAAAATACAAGCAGGAATTTTTGTTTTTCAAATCTTCTATTCAGTCTTTCATGTGCGAGCCTTATTGCAAATCCATCCCTGTTATCTTCTTCAGGCTGCAGCTGGAGAATTTCAGGACCGCTTTGCTTCAATAATGAAGTCGAGAAGTCGATGACCGTTTTAAAATAGTTTGGCTGGCTTTCGGCAGTGGCATCGTTTGTATCCTCCCAAAAGCCCACAATTTCGTGAGGTACTTTAACTCCCTTGAGTGCTTCATGGAATAAAGTTATTCCTAACTTGGTTTCGTCCATCTTATCAAACATGGAAGCGGAACAATCGACAAGCAGACTAAAAACAGCATCGATTTCCCTGGAAGGCTCAGATTTCTTATAAAAAAGCCTGGGAAGTTCATCCGTAAAATAGCGGAGAAGCTTATTGTTCAGCCTGCCTGCATGCAAATCATTTCTGGGCTGAACCCTTTTATGCTCCAATGTTTTTTCAATCATGTTCTTTAGTTTCTTTTGGAAACTGCTTATCTCAGACACTTGTTTCTCATATATAAAGGTGTCTTCCAATTCAGGTTTCTTGGGCTCCAAATATATAGGGTAGGCAAACTGATTTTCTTTCCCATAATGATGAGAGTCTTCTGCATCTTCCATCATTTTATTTCCTTCTGATTCCAGTTTGGAATAGTCCTCCCTATCAGCCTTTTTAGATGACCCCTGGACAATCCCCAGTGCCTGATCACCCGCATCTCCTTCCCTGACCCCTTCTCCGAGCAGATCTGTCTGGGTGCCTTGGTCAAGATCAAACTGCAGGAAGCTTTTGCTCATATCCTTTGTTTCCCGATGCCATGTTTCCATTTTTTCCTCATGGACCTCTTCGTCATCTTCCTTTTTCTTGTCTTGAATATCATGATTCTTTAAAGGATCTTTTCTTTTCAAATCATCAAAGTCCATATTGAAGGAATCCAACGACGAGTATACATTTTCGGGAAGATGGAAATATTCGTTCAGCATATCCTTTTCTAAAATTTCATCCAAAACTTCTATGATCTCTAAACAAATCTTGATTGTTTCTTTAGTGGACTTTGTCTCATAAAATCTCATCATCTGCTGTTTTAAAAATGGGATTGCCAAATCGATTTCTTCATTGAAAGATGGTATATGCTCAATTGGCGAGTCAGATTGAAGCAGTAAATATAATGTATTGAAAAGGGCATCCGTAAACACACTTTTGACCATATTCACATTTTGCTGCGTTTCAAAGTAGCGTCTGTATAAAGTCCTTCGATTCTGAAAGGATTTTTTCGTTCCTGGACGTCCCTTTTTTACTAGCTCCTCAATCCTCAAGTCTTCTGCTGTCATGAACAGCTGCTTCCCAAAGCTAGTGCATCCTGTTTTTTTCAGTTTAGAAATGTAGGACAGGATTTCATTGAAGTCAGTGAACTGATGGTTTCCGATCGAACGCAGATAAACATCTGTTTTCATGCCGTCTCTCATATCCTGTTCTGATCGATGATCCCAAAAATGGCTCACAAATACTTTCTTCGCACTTACATCCAAGTAAGAATGTTTGCCAAACTCGACTTCTGTTTCTTCATCCTTTGTCAGTGTCTTGGCTAAATCAGCCAATTCCATAAATAGCATGGAGTCAATTTTCTCGTCATTAAATTGAATAAATCTCTGCATGAGATCACCCTTGCTCAAACAATGTTTCAGCTATATTTAAGATGGCTTTTTTCTCTCTGTCATCCTCCACTTTATCGATGATTGCCCGTTTAATGGCCCTGATTGGAGGCATATAGACGGCTAGATCACACGCATCAAGGAGTGCACGGATAGATGCTGCCTCCTCTGTTACCTGCCCATTGTGGACTTGTGTGACTAAATCATTGGAAAGGGAAACAAATTGATTGATCATGTTTAAATCTTTCAATTTACTTTGTTTATGGAGGACTCCCTTAAGAACATCGTTTTGAATATACGGCACCTCAATGACCACAAAACGGTTCATAAGAGCTTCATTCAATGCCACAGTCCCGACATATCCTTCATTGATGGCTGCTATAACCCCAAAGGATTCAGAAGCTTTGATGACTTCCCCTGTAAATGGATTTGTAATCATCCGGCGATAATCCAGCACCCCATTCAATATCGGCAGAGTTTCCGGCTTCGCCATGTTTATTTCGTCAATATAAAGCAGCTGGCCGCTTTTCATTGCTTTTACAACGGGCCCTTCTACAAAATCAATCACTGCTTTCCCCTCAGAATGAGTAATAGTTTTATACCCCAGCATTGCTTCAGCATCCAAATCGACTGAACAGTTGATGCTGTGCATTGGCTGCAAAAAGAATGAAGAAAGAGTTTCAGCAAGCTTCGTCTTCCCCGACCCGGTCGGTCCTTTCAAAAGGACATTCTTACCTATTGATAATGAAACTAAAGCGTCAGTCATAATGGAGACATCAGAAGCTTGATATCCTCCTTCTCCTATCAGCCTGCTTTCAACTGCACCCTTAAAATGTTCTCTTCTTTTATTAATCATTTTTTGAATATCTATTGGTAAATTCAATTGCAAATCTTCTAAGTTCATATCAGTTATTTCCTCTCTATACAATACTCATAATCCATAGTCCAAGAAGTATTCTACATGCTAAAACGTTTTCAATGCAAAGATTTGCGCTATTTAGCCCCTCTGCACGGAAATGTTCTAAATAATAGAACCTAGCCATATGTTTTGAATAGCATGAAGAAACTATTATAGAAGTTCAGATAAAATATCAAAGTTAACTATTCTGTGAATTTTTTCACCTTTAAAATCCCTTTAAAGAGAAAAAGAATTTGAGAATGAAGGAAAAATAAGCTATACTCAAACAGACAATATAGAAGGTGGCGAAAGGAATGGATTATTTGTTCGAATGGACGAGCGATCCGGTCGTTTATGCCTTTTACGCAAGTATAATATTCAGCTTCGCTGTCTTTAAAACATGGCGTTGGTTCCAGAGCAAGCCGCTTGCACAAGATGGAGTGCGTCCATCCCTGATAGGATGCTTTACAATTGCAGGAACAGCAGAAGAACAACTTTTCCTGCCTCACGTCTCTATTGCAGCACGAATATTGAAAACGGTTAAAAGACTAGAGCGGCCAACTGATGAAGAAGATCATTTGCTCCTTCTCACTGCATAATATTATTTGATTGAAATTTGAGGAGGATATACTTTGAAACGTATTATTACAATTTTAATGCTAGCAGGTTCTACACTATTACTTTCAGCATGTTCAGCAGCAACCAATAACGACAGCCTTTTTCATAAATCTTTGGTTTCCCCATTCGCTAAGGCTATAAAGGGTATTGCAGATATTACTGCAGGAAACTATGGGATTGCCATTATCATCATTACCATTTTGATTCGTACAATCCTGTTGCCTTTAACTTTAAAAACTTATAAAAACCAACAGCAAATGAAAAGCAAAATGGAAGTTTTGAAGCCAGAAATGGATAAAATCCAAAAGAAATTGAAAGCAGAAAAAAGTCCTGAGAAACAGCGTGAACTTCAGGCTGAAATGATGGGACTTTATAAAAAGCACGGCGTAAACCCATTAAATATGGGATGTTTGCCAATCCTGATTCAAATGCCTATCTGGATGGGCCTTTATTATGCGATTCGCAGTTCACATGAAATTGCAACGCACAACTTCCTATGGTTCAATCTCGGTCAGCCCGATATTCCAATGGCTATCCTTGCAGGTATCGCTTATTTCTTCCAATCAAAAGTAACTATGGTCGGGATGACAGAAGAACAGCAAAAACAAATGAAATTCATGACCCTATTATCCCCAATCATGATTCTGGTCATTTCCTTCAGTGCACCAGCAGCCCTTGCATTATATTGGGCAGTCGGAGGAGTGTTCTTGATCGCTCAGACATTGATTGCAAAGAAAATCTACAATCCGAAGGCAGAAGTGAAGCCTTCCAAATAAAACATATAAAAAGAACCTGTTTCTCCAGGTTCTTTTTGTATGTTTATTTTTTCTAATTTGAATATAAAAAACCGATTCGATTGGGAGGAGCATGTTCTTCTCGTTTAGGCAGTGCCATAAGGAGAAAGCTGATTTGACTGACATGCTGAATTAGTTTTACTTTTGAGCCATCCTCAAGTATTCCCATAAACGATATGAGACTCGGGTTAAAATAACTGATGGCATCAACATGAAATTGCATGGCATTCCCAAAAGACACAAGTCTGAGCCCTACTTCCTCTTCTTCATTCAACTGTGATTCAAAAAGAAGGATCATTTCAATGATCTTGCGATAGAAAGCACTTGCCAATTCAGGATTAATGGATTCATCTTGTAAAAGGGCATTCTCCCTTTCAGTTATGATGTTTGGCGTTTTTTTCATATAAATGCACCTCCATCTTGGATGAATCTGCCTCAGTATTTTAATCAGCAAATTAAAACATGCTGTTTGAGCCTCCTTTCGACTTTTACTATTAATTCGACAACAAGCGACATTTTTCCTTCTTATTGAGTAACAATATGTAAAATGACTTCCTCTAACATCCAACCTGGATTTACCGCTTTGGCATTCTCTTCAATGCTTCCAGATCTTCATCTACATTCTCCATTTTTTGAATGACCATTTTCTTTGAGTCTTCAATCCCTTGGTTGTAGATGCTTGGTCCTAGTTCATTAAGAAAAAAATGATAAAGGTTTTCAGCAGCTAAATCGCCTATTTCTTCACCTCTATCTTGATAAAAATATGTCTGGATTTTCCCAAGAAGCATTTGTTTTTCCTCTCTGGAAATCTTGATATCTATCATATTAAAACCGCCTTTCTTTTTTCTTCAGTATATTATAACACTGAATGCACACTTCCCTGACTGACCATTCGTTCTTTTTCTGTATAGGTATGTGAAATAACAAAAAAGGTATAATCCGATACTAACTGGATTATACCTTTCATAGAGCTTATTACATCATAGTTTGACTTCCGTCTGATGTCCCGAGAGAGTCTGCCTGGTCACATGCTCTCAAAGCCTGCTGAATTGAATTTTCCACAGATTGTTGATTGTGCGGCTCCTTGCATGCATTACAAGCTTGCTGTACTGCATGATGAATATCTCTTAGCTGGTCAGCGTGGCTCCCTGCCTCTACAGAATTCATACATGCTTTTAAGGACTCAACAGCCCTTTCCAGACTGTCGACGGATCCGAAAGCATTTTGACCCGCCTGCTGCAGCGCCTGCTTTGCTTCTTGAATTGCTTGCTGTGCATTTGTATTTGCCATTGTTGTTCCTCCATTCGCATCTTCTTCAATAGTACAAAAGTTAAGATGCGACGGCAGGAAGAAAAATATACTTAATCCCGATTATTTTACTTCTTCAAAATAGTCTTTATAAAATCCACCCATCTTGCCGCTGTTATCAATGACAAAATAATATTCTTCCGTTTCATTCTTTACTTCGTATACATTTCCTGCTGTCAGGACATTTTCCACCATATATTTCTCTGCATTTGTATGCAGGCATTTCACCTTTTTGCCTCCATTGCGCTCAGTCCAATTATAATGAATCATTGTTTTCTGCACCCTCTCTATCTTCTATGTATATTTAAGTATAATTTTTTTTATTTCCAACGGCAACCTCTTTAATACCGCACCATTGTCGATTTTGCGCATATTTTATCAAAAACTTTTTATTCTGATAAAAATAATATTATTGAATTTTTAGAATATTAGTAGTACGATATATGTTGTAAGCGTTATCAAAACGTCATGTTTACAGCTAAAACCGCTGCACCAAGACCATACATAACACTTCATTATCAGGAGGTAGAGAGAATGAGTCAATTAATGGTGAAAGTAAACAAGAAGGTAGAAGAATTTTTACAGGGCACTAAAAAAATGTATATCAATGGTGAGTTTGTCGAAAGTGCAACCCAAAAGACTTTTGATACACCGAATCCAGCCACTGGAGAAGTTCTGGCAACTGTTTACGAAGCTGGCCCTGAGGACATCGACCGCGCTGTAAAAGCAGCACGCAAAGCTTTTGATGAAGGCCCTTGGTCTAAGATGAGCGCTGCCAAGAGAAGCCGTCTGATGTATAAGCTTGCAGATTTGATGGAAGAAAATAAAGAAGAATTAGCACAATTGGAAACATTGGATAACGGTAAACCAATCCGTGAAACGTCTGGAGCCGATGTTCCACTTGCAATTGAACATATGAGATATTATGCTGGATGGTCTACAAAGATCGTTGGACAGACAATCCCTGTCAGCGGTCCATATTTTAACTATACACGCCATGAAGCAGTCGGTGTAGTAGGACAGATCATTCCTTGGAACTTCCCTCTATTAATGGCGATGTGGAAGCTCGGGGCTGCTCTGGCTACGGGTTGTACAGTAGTGTTGAAGCCTGCTGAACAGACACCTCTATCTGCACTTTATTTAGCAGAGCTCGCTGATCAGGCAGGCTTCCCTCCAGGAGTATTGAATATCGTCCCTGGATTCGGTGAGACAGCAGGACAGCCGCTGGTCGATCATCCACTTGTTGATAAGATTGCTTTTACTGGCTCTACAGAGGTCGGAAAAGTCATTATGAGCCGCGCATCTAAAAACTTAAAGAGAGTCACTTTGGAACTAGGCGGAAAATCGCCTAACATCCTTCTTCCAGATGCTGATTTGTCAAAAGCGGTGCCCGGTGCATTAAATGGCGTAATGTTTAACCAAGGCCAAGTGTGCTGTGCAGGATCCCGTGTATTCATTCAGAAGAAGCACTTTGACAACGTTGTTGCTGATATGGCTTCCCACGCGAAAAATATCAAGCAGGGATTCGGACTTCATGAAGACACGCAGATGGGACCTCTTGTTTCTCAAGAACAGCAAAATAGAGTCATGAGCTATATCGAAAAAGGACTAAGTGAAGGTGCAGAACTTTTGGCAGGCGGCGTGAAGCCTTCCGAACAAGGCTACTTTGTAGCACCTACAGTCTTCGCTGATGTTAATGATGAAATGACTATTGCTAAAGAAGAGATTTTTGGTCCTGTCATATCTGCAATGCCTTATGATGACATTGATGAAGTCATCAAGCGTGCCAATAACAGCGAATATGGATTAGCTGCTGGTGTTTGGACAAGAGACGTTGCAAATGCTCACTATATTGCCGGCAAGCTTCGTGCAGGAACAGTATGGGTGAACTGCTACAATGCTTTTGATGCCGCTTCTCCTTTCGGTGGATATAAACAATCCGGCATCGGCCGTGAAATGGGATCATACGCATTAGAGAATTACACTGAAGTGAAAAGTGTCTGGATAGCAATGAAATAAATTTACTAGTTTTAAGAAGAGCGCCTGATTGCAGGTGCTCTTCTTTTCTATTTAAATGGAAAATTCATTTAATATTCATAGAGTTCAACTCTCAGGTATGTTATCTTATGTGGAGAGATACCGGGAGGAAAGTGTATGAAGAACTGGAAGAAAAAACTCTTGCATATAAGTTTGTTTCTTTTACTGTTGACAGCAGCGTTGTATAGACCTTCAAATGAAGACTTCAATAAATGGCTTTCAACTAATTTTAATGTGGTATGCCACGGTCCGGATTGCTATCATAAAGAAATGAGCGAAACAAATATCCCCATTGTCCAAACTGGTTCATTTGAAAAGAGTGGTTATTTATTCTTCAGTACGATTCAACGGAACTTTGAAACTTCTGAAGGCAAACATGTCATCATAAAGGTTATAGGCATATACGGTCGTTTCATCCCGATTGTGGAGGAAAATACTCAATACTTATAATCTATTAATTAAAAAACGAGCCGCAGTGAAAGGTCTGCAGCTCGTTTTATTATTCAAGAATTCTTTTTAATTCGGACAATTCATTTGGATTCATTTGTAGACCTTCCACTTGAGTATATAAGTTCTTCAAGTATTGTGAACTTACATATGGTTTGGCCCCCCTCATGATTTCCCTTGCATAATGAAGGGGTGGACAAGTTTCTTTATCTTTCTTAATCACAATAAAGGTTACCACATCTTGTATCATCCCATCAGCAGCATTTATATCCACCAATGCAGGACGGTACCATCCAGGCGCAACTCCCTCGCGTTCGAATAAGTATTCAAAAGCACTCCAATCCACTTTATAAAGAACACCTTCTACAGCACCGCCATCTTCGACTATATCCCCTCTTCCTCCATCGTGTACAAGGAAGGTATATTTCATAGAAAAGTTCTCTAAAGTTCCTCCCCCTACTACTTCCTTAAAAAGATGATCCACTCTTGCTTTCGCAAATCGTTCATCATCCATACATGAGCCGTATGCGAAGTAATAGAGTTCTTGTTTTGATTTATCCGTAAAAAATTGATGGACCCTCCAATCTCCTCCTTCGATTAATTCCCTATTCAATTTTTTATCACCTGTTATGTAAATGATTGCTTCGTATTCTCCCAAATCTGTATTTACTTTACATATAGTTCGATGAAACAGGTTTCCTTCTTCCCCTTCATGATACCCTTCTAATTCATCCAGTTCGGGCAAAATGGCTTCATTAATTTCATATAGTTCCCCATACACCGTCGAAGTACCTTGAAGTTCCACAGTTGGATAGCCTGCAGTAGTGTCATACATGATTCCATTAATCCATGCTTGGCTTGCTGCCAGTCTCTCCTTTAATAGAAAAGAATGATTATTATCGTGTCTTCTTAATGTTCCATATACAAATAATAGCTTTTTACTCATATTTATCTCCCTTTAGTTTACATAATAATATTATAATAAATTTATTATTTTATTTATTAATACTATACCATTTTCTAATTATTCTGCAAAATAAAGAGGCACCGAAAATTGTCGATGCCCAACATAATTAATCTATTTTTCATGTACGAGATTTACTGCCTGCTCCCGGAGTCTGAATTTCTGGATTTTACCTGAGGCTGTCATTGGATATGAATCAGTGAACTCAAAATATTTCGGTATTTTGTGTCTTGAAATTTGACCCCTGCAGAATTCTTTTAATTCTTCCGCCGTTGCCATTACACCTTCTTTTAGAATGACCCATGCCATTACTTCCTCGCCGTAGACCTCGTCTGGTATCCCTACCACTTGCACATCCAATACCTTTGGATGTGTGTAAAGGAACTCCTCAATTTCTCTCGGATAGATATTTTCCCCTCCCCGGATAATCATATCCTTTAATCGTCCAGTGATCCGACAATACCCATTGCTCTCTTTAACAGCTAAATCACCGGTATGCAGCCATCCATCTTCATCGATTACTGATCTGGTGGCATCGTCATTCTTGTAATAACCCCTCATTACATGGTAGCCTCTCGTACATAGTTCCCCTTGAGTGCCATCCGGTACTTCCAGGTCAGTACCAGGTTTGACGATTTTCACTTCTACATTTGGCAGTGATCTTCCAACTGTTTCAACTCTTAATTGCAGTTCATCATCGGTCCTGGTCTGGGTGATGACAGGTGAGGATTCAGTCTGTCCATACGCTATTGTTATCTCACTTGCACCCATTCGGTCAATGACGCCTCTCATTACTTCTATCGGACAATTAGAACCTGCCATGATTCCTGTTCTCAGTGTAGATAAATCATATTTTTCAAAATCAGGATCATTCAGTTCTGCAATGAACATTGTCGGAACTCCATGCAGACCGGTACACTTTTCTTTTTCTACAGTTTCTAGAACTAATTTTGGACTGAACTCCTGAACCGGGATCATCGTAGCCCCTACGGATACACAAGCAAGCGTTCCAAGTACACAACCAAAACAATGGAAAAAAGGGACTGGGATGCAAAGACGGTCTTCTGAAGACAACTTCATGCATCCTGCAATATTGAACGCATTATTGACAATATTTGAATGAGTCAGCATGACACCTTTAGGAAACCCTGTTGTCCCGCTTGTATATTGCATATTGATCACGTCGTGCGGGTCGAGTTCCTTCATCCTGGCGGTCAAGGCATCATCTGAAATCTCACTTCCCCTTTCAATCACATCTGTCCAAGAAAATGTGCCCGGGAATCTCTTTTCTCCCAATA
Organism: Falsibacillus pallidus; assembly: GCF_003350505.1. NCBI lineage: Bacteria > Bacillati > Bacillota > Bacilli > Caryophanales > Bacillaceae > Falsibacillus > Falsibacillus pallidus. Next base: position 210,019 of record NZ_QQAY01000004.1, on the reverse strand, counting down.
CAATAACATTTTTCAACTGCGGCAAGCGTTCACTTTGCAATTGTCCTGGTTTTGAATAGGCAAGTTCAGGACAAATTTCATAAAGCATATCTATGTATGATGCATCTCTGTATTGGTCAATCAATACGATTGTTTTGGAATCAGACTGGTGTAGTAAATACTCTAGTTCTGCCCTTCTGTAATTAGTATTGACAGTTACCATCACCAATCCTGCTTTTGCGGTGGCAAACTGGCATGTAAGCCATTCAGGAGTATTCGTTGCCCAAACAGCAATGTGGTCTCCTGAATCCATTTCAAGCGCCATTAATCCTTTTGCTGCTGAGCGGCAGTAATCATCAAATTCCTTATAGGTCCATCTGAGACCTCTGTCAGCATATACCACTGCTTCATGATCGGGATGAAGGCGAGCCTTCTCTTGTAATAAATCCCCAACTGTATGCGTCAATAATTCTCCCATTCTTTGCCCCCCTTGAATCCTCTGAAATAGAATGCGCTTTCAACAATATTATCATATTATTTTGAAAATTAAAATATATTAGCTTCTTAGAAATATAGTAGAATGTCAGGCATATTTCTTACTATTTGTCGAAATAGCGGTGAGAGGTATTATTGATAAGCTGCTCCTCTGTATATAATAGTCCCGGGAAAAAGACATGGGGAAAATTGGAGAGCAAACGGTCTGGCAATCTGAATATTTAATTCGTTTGGATGTTCAAAGATTAACAGAGTCCCATTTAAGTTCAGTACATAAGGCTCACTTTCCACTTTTCCTTCTTCCAAACCAAAAGCTTTCTTCCATTCATTCATATCACTTCCGGGGTCTCTGGAAGCCATTCTAATGAGTTGAATGGATCTATTTTCATTCTCTGAAGATATTGCTCCCATTCTTTTTAGCCTATCCTTTCGATCCTGGCTGCTTTCATCCCATTGAATAAAAAAAGGCCATGGAAGACCGCTTTTTGGCTTTTCATCCATAAAGAGCATTTTCCACTTTAAAATTTTGCCATCATGTTGTGTTCTTTTACCCTCTATTAAATCTCCAGTCTGATATCCTTTTTCTTTTAATTCTATTTTCACTTTATGAATGTCATCGCACCTAAAACATAGTTGACCAAAACCTTCTCTCTCTTTCAGATCCCCCACCAGCAGCTTAATTAAAGGATTATTTGAGGCGCTTGCCTTTTCTTCATCCCTAATAAAAAGGTATTCTACATAGCTCAATCCGGCATAAGATAAAATATTGGCTGTCCCCCATTCAGTGTGGACACCCCCTGTTATCGATTTTAGATTTAGTTTTTTCAGCTCTGGTAAAATTTCTTCCCCATTGCTTCCGATAAAATGAACAATATGGTCCAATTCAAATAGCATAGTTTATCCTCCTTAAAATGTCTTATCATTAGTTTTTCCTATGTCATCAATCGTGTTTTTTTGACTTTTTTCGAACTTTTGAATTATTTTTTGATTAACCCCTTTTCAAATGTTAATAAACACGTTAGAATGTTAGAAAATATAGAAAATTCTAATTTCACAAGGAGGGCTTTACTTGAAAATTATGAGTAATGAACAGTTGGTCGCAGCATACAGAGGCGCTGAGAAAAATGGTCAGGATCGTGATTGGGTAAGACTTTTAAAAGATGAAATTAGAAAGCGCGGGATTAATCCCCTTAAACAACGTCGTTAATAATTAACTTTTAATAACTTTTGGCCGGCATGGAGTTTTTCTCTCCTAGCCGGCCTTTTTAATTTAGAAAAAAGGCGCATCCCATCGTCTTATTCGACAATGGATGCGCCTTTATAATCAACCTTCCAGTAATAGATCTTCTGGATTTTCAAGTAATTCTTTCACCATTTTTAAGAATCCAACTGCTTCTTTTCCATCAATGATGCGGTGGTCGTAAGACAATGCAATATACATCATTGGACGGTTTTCCATTGTATCCTTATCAATAGCTACCGGACGAAGCTGGATGGAGTGCATGCCTAAAATTCCGACTTGTGGTCCGTTCAATATTGGAGTGGAAAGCAAGGATCCGAATACTCCACCATTAGTAATCGTAAATGTTCCTCCTTGAAGGTCGCTCAAAGCAAGCTTGTTATCGCGGGCTTTTTTAGCCATACCAAGGATGTCTCCTTCAATTTCTGCGAAGTTTTTACGATCGCAGTCACGGATGACTGGTACTACAAGACCATCTTCAGTGGAAACCGCAACACCTACATCATAAAACTTCTTAAGGACGATTTCATCCCCTTGGATTTCAGCATTGACATATGGGTATTTTTTAAGAGCTGCAACGACTGCTTTAGTAAAGAAGGACATAAATCCAAGACGTACATCATGCTGTTCAAAGAATCTATCTTTTTTGCGTTTGCGAAGTTCCATTACCGCTGACATATCAATTTCATTGAATGTAGTAAGCATCGCTGCAGTAGATTGTACTTCTACAAGACGCTTCGCGATTGTTTGGCGTCTTCTGGACATTTTTTCCCGTACTACAGGCTTGGCATCATTTTGAGCTGGTGCAGCTGCAGGAGCCTTCGTTTCTTGTTTAGCCGGTTTAGAAGTAGGCGCAGGTTGAGAAGAATAGTTTTCAACATCCTGTACACGTACTCTTCCCATTGGATCAACCGTAGGCACTTGATTTAAATCAATGCCTTTCTCACGTGCCATTTTACGTGCAGCAGGTGAAGCGATTGGGCGGTTTTTGCTATCAGCTTCTTGGGAAGCAGCTGGTGCTTCAGCTTTTGGAGCTTCTTGAACATCTTCTTTTTTAGGTTCTTCAGTTTTTTCAGGTGCTGCAGTTGGAGCTGCTCCGCCTGCCTGTGCATTCTGATCAACAATCGCAATTACTTCACCGACTTGAACGGTATCCCCTTCGCCGGCTTTCAATTCTTTAATGACCCCAGCTTCTTCGGAAATTACTTCTACGTTGACTTTATCTGTTTCAAGTTCAACGATGTATTCCCCTTTTTCAACATGATCGCCAGGCTGCTTCAGCCATTGTGCAATCGTACCTTCTGTAATTGATTCTGCTAATTCTGGAACTTTAATTTCAGCCACTTTGATGTCCTCCTCTAAATTATCGTGTTAAAGCTTTCTGTGCAGTCCTTGTGATCGCTTCGTTTACAATCCTGGCCTGTTCTTTTCTGTGTACAATCGGATCCCCTTCTGCAGGACTGGATCTTCTGCGTCTACCCACATATTCTACTTTCACTCCGTTTGGAGCAGCTTCACACAACCGCGGCTCGACAAATGTCCAGCCACCCATATTTTTAGGTTCTTCTTGGACCCAGATGATTTCTTTCAAATTCTTATATTTTGCAAATTTTTCCCTGATGATTTCAAGCGGGAATGGATAAATTTCTTCCACTCTCAAAACATGAAGCCAGTCCATGGATTCTTCTGTTTCTTTCAATTGATCGGCAATATCAATCATGACTTTTCCGCTGCCAAGTACGATTCGTTCAACTTTATCTGCCTCTTGACCCATACCAGGCTGCTCAAACACAGGCTGGAATCCGCCATTGATCAGGTCTGCTCCTTCAGCTGAAGCCAAAGGATGGCGTAGAAGGTACTTCGGTGTCATGATGATTAGCGGTCTCACTTCTTCTTTCTGAAGGATCGCTGCTTGTCTTCTTAAGATATGGAAATACTGTCCTGCAGTAGATAAATTGGCTACAGTCCAGTTATTCTCAGCACCCATTTGAAGGAAACGCTCCATTCTCGCACTGGAGTGCTCAGGGCCTTGTCCTTCGTATCCGTGAGGAAGCAGCATGACGAGACCTGACTTTTGTCCCCATTTAGCGCGTCCAGATGAAATGAACTGATCGAACATAACCTGGGCAACGTTTGAGAAGTCCCCGAACTGCGCTTCCCAGATGACCAGCGTCTCAGGAGCAAATACATTATATCCATATTCAAATCCAACAACTGCTCCTTCAGTCAAAGGACTGTTGTATACAACAAATGAAGCTTTAGCATCATCGATATGGTGGAGAGGCAAAAGTTCTTCACCTGTTTTTTCATCATGAAGGACCAAATGGCGCTGAGCGAATGTTCCACGCTGTGAATCCTGTCCTGTAAAACGGATAGGCGTTCCGTCCTTTAAGATGGAGCCAAATGCAAGCGTTTCAGCATGTGCCCAGTCAATTTTACCATTGCCGTCAAAGACGTTTTCTCTGCGCTTAAGGATGCGCTCAAGCTTTTTAAATGGACTGAAATTCTCCGGCCAATTAAGAAGCTGAGAGTTAAGATTGCGGATATCTTCTTCGGCAACTGATGTATCTATGACAGGCAGTCCTTTTGCAACATCTTCCGGCGGCTCCATTGTCGTATCAGGATTGTCTTCTTTTGCAGGGACTTTATCAAAGGCAGCCTGAAGCATATCCTGAATTTCCTGCTCGATTTTTTCAGCTTCTTCAGCTGAAATGACGCCCTCTGAAACTAGTTTTTCAGCATAAAGTGCACGTACAGTAGGATGTTTGTGAACCAATTTATACATCATAGGATTAGTGACCATCGGCTCGTCCATTTCGTTATGGCCAAATCTGCGGTAGCCGATCAAATCGATGACAAAATCCTTCTTAAAGGCCTTGCGATACTCATAAGCAAAGAATGCAGCAGCCAAGCATGCTTCTGGATCATCTGCATTGACATGAAGGATTGGAATTTCAAATCCTTTGGCAGTATCTGAAGCATACATAGTCGAACGAGAATCATAGCTTTCTGTTGTGAATCCAATCATATTATTCGCAATAATATGGATGGAGCCTTTTGTGTTGAAGCCTTTAAGTCCGCTTAGATTCATCGTTTCCGGTACAACTCCCTGTCCCGGGAAAGCTGCATCTCCATGAATCAGGATAGCAAATGATTTTGAACCTTCTTGTACGGGCACCCCTGGAGCATTGCGGTCTTCTTGGGCAGCACGAGTATATCCTGCTACGATCGGGCTCGCTACTTCCAAGTGGCTCGGGTTATTGGCTAATGTAATCCTTGCTCTGGCAGTATCGCCTTTCTTCAATTCACGATCTCCGCCAAGATGGTATTTTACATCTCCAGTCCATCCATAGGTAATTCCTGTAGATCCTTCTGAAGGAATCATGTCCTTGTTTGGCGCATGCTGGAATTCTGCAAAAATCTTTTCATATGGCTTTTCCAAAACGTGCGCAAGAACATTCAAACGGCCGCGGTGAGCCATTCCAATGTTGACTGTTCTTGTTCCACTTTGTACAGAGTTTCCTATCATTTCATCTATCAATGGTACAAGTGTATCCAAGCCTTCGATTGAGAACCTTTTTTGGCCTACAAATGTACGGTGGATGAATTTCTCAAACCCTTCCACTTCAGAAAGCCTTTTCAGTAATGCCTTCTTCTCATCTTTGGAAAGATCACGGAAAAAGCTTCCTGTCTCCGCTGTCTTCCTCAGCCAATTCTTTTCTTCCAAGTCATGAACATGATGAAATTCAAAAGCAAGCTTGTTCGTATACACATTTTTTAAATGGTTGATTGCATCCAATCCATTCTTAACATGGGCCGGAGCATCCGCCATAAGAAATTCGATCGGTACATTCTTTAGATCTTCTTCTGTCAGATCATACTGTGAAAGTTCAATTCTGCGCGAATCCTTTTCCCTGTCATTCAAGGGATAGATATCTGCGGCAAGGTGTCCATATGCACGGATATTGTCCGCTAATTTAACTGCAGAAACAATTTTATTGAACATAGAAGGGTTCGCAGGAAGTTCATACGATGCATCCCTTTGTTCCGTTTCTGTGGATTCGGATGGAGGACCCCACTGCTCAAATAGAGCTTTTAATTCAGGATCGACACTTTCCGGGTCTTGCTGAAATTGCTCGAAAACTTCCATTACATACCCAAGGTTAAAACCATTCAAGTCATGCCAAGGATTGCTTTGGTTCGATGCTTGTTGTCTCATAATGAAAAACCTCCAACCATTTAACCTTTTTTAAGGTCCCTATCCACCATTTTATGAATAGGTGTTTCTATAATTATTATTTCAATGTAGGAATAAACCGCTTTCACATTCATTTTATCACTCTAAAGCGTCAAGATAAAGGCTAAAAACAAATTTTAAACAAATTGTCTTAACCGTCATTCCTTGTTTTTTTACTATTTTTTCTAAATTTGAAAAATAGCAGGAAACTGAATAATCGATTATTCTGAAATAACAATTTATTCGCGTTTCTTTTTTCTGGTCACCTTCCATCAAGACTAGGAAACTAGCTATTTTTTTCATTAACCATCTTACTACTATTGCCTAAAAAAACCAAATGTTTTTTTCGATAATTGTTATTTTAACTCGAAATGCGCAAGTTGCTTGTACAGAGGCGTAGAGACTGGACATTCGTATGGCGCAATTGGACAGATTTAAGGTTCCCTCTTATCCTCTTCCCCTTTTCCACCATTTTACAAACCATATTTAAATTACCTGCACCCTCCTATTCTCCAACTCTAACGAACGCATGGGCATTTGCATGCATACAATACACCATCATGAGAAAAGGATGTGTGTGGATGCAGACAGTCATCAATATCTTCAGCATCAAGGTCAACAGTGTTTCCAACAACGGCTCGATCAATATCGGCGAAGCCCTCCACAACTCTCCTACAGCAAATCAAAAATCACAGGGCCAGACAACGGCGTATGGAGATTATGCAGCGCCTGCTTCAGCAATGGAAAACGTATATATCGATCCAGATCTAAATGATCAAGGAGATATCATGGATAATACTCCGGTCATATCAAATCAAATGTAAAGGTCACTCTGAAGGAGGAGGACCATGCCTTTTCAAATTAATGTATTCAATATAAAAACGAACGGCCTCGCCAACAATGCGAATATCAATATCGGCGCCGCCGTCCACAACAGCCATACAGCCAACTCCAAATGGGTTGGAGCTACCTTTGGTCTTGGGGACCTTTCCACTATCGGCTCACTCCTAGCCAACAGTTACATTGATTTTGATGTAAGCGACCAGGATCAGATTGCCAATCCGTCCGCCCCTATTACAAATCAACTATAACCGAGATTTCAGAATTATGAGAGGATGACATGGAATGTTTCCTTGGAATATGATGTTCCCATTTAATAAAGATATGAAAAATATGATGAAGGAAATGAAGCCGAATGAAGTGGAGGGATATGTTGAAAATATCATGTCAAAAATTTTCCCCGGACAGGGCCAATCCATGTTCAATCCAGGGGACATGATGAAGCAAATGAACATGAATCCTTTTTTACAACCAAATGGGGCAGGAGGATCTTCAACAGCCCGGTCTGCAAATGAAATCCATGCAGATGTATTCGAAACATTTGAAGATGTATTTGTCCGTATTCCTGTGAAGGACGAGGGAAACATCAGCCAGCTTCGGGTATATCATACGACAAATCAAGCTATAGTAGAAAATATTCCAAATCCGGGAGAACGACATGTCATCACCCTTCCCGCCCTTGTCAGAAAGAAAGGCTCCTATGCCCAATATAAAGACGGGATACTCGAGATTAAGATTCCTAAAAGCATTGATATGCAGTTTACAGAAGTAGACGTCTCTGAAAAGGCTTGAGACGTCTTTTCTTTTATTTATGGCTCAATACATACATGAAAGCCCTTTTTCTTTAATATGATGTAGTTAAGAACAAATTGGGAGGCGCCTCCAGATGGATATGGAAAAGTTAAAACAATGGCTTGATCTGACGAAACAATACCAATCAGAAAATTTTTGGCATCAGGTTTTCGATCAGAATTCAACAAGCGAAGAACTATTCGGCCCTTTTCCACAGGGGCAGCAAACCGGAAGGAAGTTCCAGGGACCAACATCCACCTTCCCCCTTTGTGATGTATATGAAAAAGATCAATTATTGTTTATCGAGGTCGAAGTGCCTGGATTAAGAAGAGATCAGCTGGATATAAAATTGGAAGACAACAAGCTGGTTATTAAAAGTACTTTTAAAAATTTTCAGCCTTCCATCCGTTATTTTAAGAAAGAACGGTTAAATAAAGAATTCGAGAAAAAGATTCACCTGCCCTATGATATAGACCCAAGGAATATCAAGTCTTCCTTGCAGCAGGGTGTATTAACCATCCAATGCCCTTTTGAGAAAAAGCAGGGTGGAGTTTCTATTCAAATTGATGAAGTGGATGAATCTTCTTCCCCCGGCTGGTAAAAAGATTTTTAATGCAGATAGTCTTTTTGGAGGTGCTAAATGTTTACATGGCGTAAGAAAAAGCAGTCAGCTGATTGGCACCGCCTGGAGAAAAAAATAGATCGGCTATCCCATTCATTAGAAAAAATCCAAAAAACGCAAATTTCCATTTTGGATCAATATAAAGAAGCTGCCCATGGAGACGGGGAGCATTCTAAGATTAATATTGAAAATTTAAATGTAGATAAAGTGATAGTGGAAAGCCTGGAATATAGTAATAATTTCGGGCAGCTGGGGATTAAAGAATTAACCGGTAAATTGAATATCGGGACCAGTTATGAAGGAAAAAGCAGTAAAAAGCTGAAAAACAAGAAAACTAAACAGGAATCCGAAGAACGCGAAGCTGCTTCGCCTATTCCAAAATTAACTATGAAAGCAAAAAAATACGAAGAAAAGTTGAAAAATAAGACCCAATCAATAGAAAGAAAGATGTCTGGAAAAGCAGAATTAAAAGAAACCAGTGAGGACTGAACCTTACTGGTCATTTCAATTTAAGATTTGAATGGAAGAACAAATTGGACGCGGGTACCTTCATCGACTTGGCTTTCTGCCGTGATATTGCCGCCATAGCCTTCTATGATTTGTTTCGCAATGGCCAAACCTAAGCCATTCCCGCCTTTCTCACGGCTGCGCGCTTTATCCACTCGATAGAATCGGTGAAAAATGCTGGAAAGCTGGTCTTCCGGGATACCTATACCCTTATCCTCTATGATGACCTTCACATCTTGTTCCATTTCTTCTATTAATATCGTAATATTTTTGTTTTTATCTGAATATTTCACTGCATTATCAAGAAGGATGATGAGAACCTGCTCAAGATGGTGGTCGCTTATTCCTACCTGATGGCTAAGGTTCCCTCTTTGATCAAATATGAAGGTATATTCCTTATGAAGGAGCTGAAAATTCTTCAGTACTCTTTCAATTGTCGAGACGATGTCTGCAGAAGCCTCACCATCCCCTTTTTGAATTTGCTCAGCACGGGACAGCTCCAGCAGTTCTTGAACGAGATATTTAATCCGATCCAATTCCTGCAGTGAGGCAAACAATGACTCATCCAGGATGACCTCATCCTTTTTCCCCCATCTATTCAATAATGAAAGGTGCCCCTCCATGATTTGGATCGGAGTCCTCAGTTCATGCGAAGCATCTTCGACAAACTGCTTTTGCTGCGCAAAAGAGCGTTCAAGTTTGTCCATCATTTCGTTGAATATAACTGTCAGTTCTCCGATTTCATCATGTGAGCGGCTCGGCTCCATCCTCTGCTGAAACCCTCTCCGCTGTATCATTCTCATAGCATTGGACAGTTTCTGCAATGGTTTAAGGAAATTCTTTGCCATTAAAAACCCAAAGACCCCGCTCAATACTAGCGCAGCCAATCCGAACATACTCATGACAAACCAGAGGTTATTCATCATCTGATGATATCTGTTCAGCGGATATATGACTTCAACGTATCCATTGAACTGTCTGGATTGGATAGGCATTCTTCCAACATACAGCTTTTTACCGTTTGTCTGGAGCTGCATGATGGTTTTTCCATCGACGGGCTGAAACGGGATATAGTAATAGGGATCCTGTTCATTATGGACAACAAATACTTCTTTTCCTGATGTATCCGTGATCCTGATCGTCTGGTTTTTCTCTACGATTTGTTTGATTAAATCTTCACTGTCTGAAAGATCGGCCATGTCGATGTCCGGCCCTCTTTGTTTATAAAAAATAGCCAATTCATCAAGAACTTGGCGTACGTTATTTTCTTCTTCATTCAGAAGCCAATTGCTGATGACATGATATTGAAAAAAGCTGAAAATAAAAAAGGTGAAGAAAATAGCCGTACTGGCGCCAATCGACCATTTTACCTTAAGGGAGCAGTTGTTGAACCAATTCAGTAATTTATTCATTTTCTCATCACATAGCCCGTCCCGCGTACAGTCTGTATATAGCTTTCTTCACCGGGATTATCGATTTTATTTCGAAGGTATCGAATATACACGTCAACCACATTGGTTTCAACTTCTGTTTCATAGCCCCAGATTTTATTGAGGAGTGCTTCCCTCGTCATCACAATGTTTTCATTTTCCATCAAGGTCTGCAAAAGTTCATATTCCCTCTTGGTCAAATCGATTACTTCTTCGCCCTTTTTTACAATCCTTGATTCTTTCTCCAAAGTAATATCCCTGAATGTAAAAACTGTCATGGTTTGTTTCGCTGGTACTGCAGTTTCCATCCTGCGGAACACAGATCTGAGCCTCGCCAGCAACTCTTCAATGGCAAACGGCTTTACTATATAATCATCTGCTCCATGATCAAGACCTGAAACCCTGTCCATTACACTGTCCCTCGCTGTGATCATGATGATAGGCGTTTCCTTCACATGACGAACCCTTCTGCAGACCTCCATGCCATTCAGGCTGGGAAGCATCAGGTCAAGAAGAATGACATCCCAGTCCTGTTCAAGTGCCTGTTCGAGGCCTTCCCTTCCATCATTGCAGACAGCAGTTTCGTACCCTTCGTACTGAAGCTCCAATTCAATGAACCTTGCCAGATTTTTTTCATCCTCTATAATTAAAATCCGCTTCATTATTCACACCTGCTTTTTAGACAATAGGTCAATAGTATAATGCCCTTATTTTAACCGACTTTTTTGAAAAATTAAATCTGTAATTGCATGTACGATCTCTATAGATTGAAAAGCTAATAGCGAAATGGCTGATAAACTGAAGAATGCAATCGGTATAAGTCTAATCCAAAACATATCCATACGCCTCCTTCTTTATACATTCCATTGTGTCAAAAAAACATTAAAATCAAATGAAAAACTGTTAATAATACTTTAAAAAAAAGAGGGTTGATCCAAGAATCAACGCGATTCCGGATCAACCCAAAGCAGAAACTTTAGAATGGGTATTATAAGGATAAAACACAAATGCAGAACAAAACCGGCTGCTAATGGCCTGTTCTACAATCATATAGTTCATCCAGTCCTTAAAAAGGGGGCTGCCATCCTTGTCCTAACTGAACACCATAGTCATCATAAAACACAAAAAAGAAAATGGAATGAAAGAAAGATTAAAATTTCATTAAAAAATATCCAATTGTAAAACTATGAACCAAAATCTCTCCGTAATAACGTTGCCCCCATCCTACATTCTATTTAACTAGCAATTGAAAGATTTGAATGAGTTTGATACCATTAATGCATAAATTTCAGAAGATTACGACTTAATTAAGAAGGTGTCTGTTTTGCCAATATCCTATCAAGCATTTCCTTTAGGCGATTCTGCCATTATGCTGAAATTCGGCCAATCCATCTCGCCTGCAATTAATAAAAAGATCCATTTGGCCTGCACTATGATCGAGCAGGCCAATTTTCCTTTTGTAAGGGATATAGTACCCGCTTTTACCACATTGACCATTCATTATGAACCATTTCATTTTGATTCTATTCATCCATACAAAAAGATGGAAGATTTGATTGCTGGTGTTCTGCTTAAGGAAGAGTCAAACATTCAGGGTGAACAAAGACAAATCGAAATACCTGTTTGCTACCATTCCAAATTCGCATTAGATCTCGAAGAATTATCAATCAATAAACAGCTTTCGAAAGATGAAATAATTGAGGCGCATATATCACCGGTCTACTCTGTGTATTTCATTGGATTCTCACCGGGATTCCCGTTCTTGGGTCCGGTTGACAAGAAAATTGCTTCCCCTCGGAAAACGAATCCCAGAATTTTAGTGCCAAAAGGTTCTGTTGGAATTGTTGGCAGCCAGACTGGCATTTATCCCGTCAGCAGTCCAGGCGGATGGCAGATCATTGGAAGGACTCCAATCGATCTGTTTAACCTTGAAGATTCCCCTCCTGTGAAATTAACACCTGGAATGGATGTAAAGTTCTATCCAATAACATTAGAAGAATTTGAGAATTGGAGGGAAGATTGATTTCCTATGAAAATTTTAAAGGCAGGTTTAATGACCACCATTCAAGATTTAGGAAGGTTCGGCTTTCAAAAATATGGGATTACTCGCTCAGGCGCCATGGATCCATTTGCTGCTAAGTTGGCTAATCTTCTTGTCGGCAATAACATGAATGAAGCAGTATTAGAATTCACTTTAATCGGACCTACAATTAAATTCTTGCATGACAGCCTCTTTTCCATCGCCGGAGGAGACTTTTGTCCTCGTTTAAATCATCGCCCTATTCCAAACGGAGCACCTATAATAGCCAGGGAAGGCGATATTCTTGAAATAAAGAATTCCACAAAAGGGGCAAGAGGGTATCTTGCCGTAAAAGGAGGAATTGATGTTCCGGGATCGTTGGGAAGTAAATCGAGTGACTTAAGATTAAAAATGGACGGACTGTTAGGGAGAAAGCTGAAAAATGGCGACTGCATCCCAGTGGCGAAATATGGAGAGTTCTCCTCCTCACAAACGAACTGGCGGCTTAGTCCGCAGATTTTTTCTTATCTCAAAGAAGCAGAGATCCGTGTTACAGATGGCCTGCAAAAAAACTGGTTTCAAATGGAGAGTCTTAACGCTTTCTGCAATAATCCCTACCAAATCACTTCTGAATCAGACAGGATGGGTATGCGTTTAGATGGAGAAAAACTGGAACGGAAAACGGATGAGGAGTTATTGACCGAAGGAGTGGCTATGGGTACAATTCAAGTTCCACCTTCCGGTAAGCCGATCGTGCTAATGGCCGACTGCCAGACGACAGGCGGCTATCCGAAAATTGGACAAGTCATTACAGCCGATTTGCCGATCTTAGCTCAAAAAAAACCAGGCGAGTCCGTATTTTTTTCATTTATTACAGTTGAAAAAGCTCATCAGCTGATGTTTGAACAAAATAGTTTACTTAATGAAATAAAATCATCCATTCAATTTAAAATTAAGGAGATGAATTAATGTTTAGCATTGATTTGAATTGCGACTTAGGAGAAAGTTTCGGTTCTTATTCGTCAGGAAATGATGCAGAAATCATGAAGTATATCACATCAGCGAATATTGCGTGCGGGTTTCACGCCGGTGATGCCATGGTGATGAAAAAGACTGTCCAATTGGCAAAAGAAGCTTCGGTTAAAATTGGGGCACACCCCGGATTTCCTGATCTGCAAGGATTCGGGAGACGCCAAATGGTATTATCTTCAGAAGAAATATACTCCATCACACTGTACCAGCTGGGAGCACTGGAAGGATTCCTTCGCAGCCATTCCCTCACGCTAAATCATGTAAAGCCCCATGGAGCTTTATATAACATGGCAGCAGACCATGCTCCTTCCGCCGCTGCAATTGCCAAAGCAGTCTATGATTTTGATAATTCACTGATCTTTTATGGACTATCAGGAAGTGAATTGACAAGAGCAGCTGAATCATTTGGATTGAACGTGGGTTATGAAGTCTTTGCCGACCGATCCTACATGCCTGATGGTAAATTGACGCCTCGCACCCATGAAAAAGCGTTGATTTCAAACCTTGACCAGGCAGTCAACCAATCATTGCAAATTATTACTAAGCAGACGGTCACCGCCATTGACGGCACTGTCATCTCTATGAAAGGGACTACCATTTGTCTTCACAGCGATGGACCTGGTGCACTGGAGTTGGCCAAAAAATTGAATAAAGAACTGAAATCTGCAGGAATCAAGATTAAAAGTTTAGAAAAGGAAGCATCTTAATGAGGATGCTTCCTTCTTATTGGTTGAGTGATTTTATTTTTGCAAATTGGTTTGTTTTGCTTGAAAAGCAGCAATTTCACTGTATCCTTGGTCGAACATGCCAGAAAGCCGTTCAAATATAGGGTAAAGCTGTTTATAAACATCATTAGTATTTTTTATAGGGTGATGCGCATGTACAGAGCCCACCATTTTATCGACAATTGACAAGTCCTCTATTTGACCAAGTCCATACATCCCAAGCACGACTGCCCCTAAACAAGAGCTTTCAAAACTTTCAGGAACATGAACCTCATATCCAAACACATCCGCCAGCATCTGCCTCCAGACCTTTGAACGGGCAAAGCCCCCTGTTGCCTGGATTTTCGCCGGCACTCCTGTCAACTCTTCCATTATGAGTAAAACGGAATAGAGATTCATTACAATCCCTTCAAGAACAGCCCTGATCATGTGCTCTTTTTTATGGTGCAAGCCTAATCCGAAAAATGATCCCCTTGCGTCTGCATTCCATAAAGGGGCTCTTTCCCCTGACAAATAAGGATGGAAAATCAGTCCTTCCGCCCCTGGGGAAACCTTGTCGGCCATCTCTGTGAGCAAATCATAAGCATCCACACCGAGCCTTTTTGCTGTTTCTATTTCTGATGCCGCCAATTCATTTTTCGCCCAACGGAATATCATGCCTCCGTTATTGACCGGTCCTCCTATCACCCAATGTTGATCCGCCAAGACATAGCAGAACGTCCTGCCCAATGGATCTGTTCTTGGCTGATCGACTACTGAACGGATAGCACCGCTCGTACCTATGGTCAATGCAGCAACACCTGGTTTAATAGCATTCACTCCAAGGTTGGATAAAACACCATCACTTGCTCCGATAATAAAATTCACCTCTGGATCGACTCCCATCAATTCAGCGAAATCAGGTGAAATCCCCTTAATCGAATAAGTAGTAGGCACTAATCGGGATAATTGACTTGGGGTGATTTTCGCAAGATTCAGAGCCTCATAATCCCAGTCCTTCTCCTTTAAATTAAATAAACCAGTTGCAGAAGCGATGGAATGGTCGACGATATATTCATTGAATAACTTATAGAAAATATATTCTTTGATTGATATAAATTTCTTAGTCTTCTTTACCAATTCCGGGTGCTCTGCGTTCAGCCATAGCAGCTTCACAAGCGGGGACATCGGATGGATAGGTGTGCCTGTCCTTAAGTAAATCTCATGCCCTCCGTTATTTTTCAAGTATTCAGCCCATGCAGCGCTTCTATTATCAGCCCATGTAATGGATGGAGTAAGCGGCACCCCATTTTCTCCTATGAGAATAAGGCTATGCATTGCAGAACTGAACGAAATGAAATCCAGCTTTTTGCTTTCTATCCCGGATTCCTCAATGCATGTCCTGATTGAATGCTGGACAGCCAAAAATATTTCATCTGGATCCTGTTCTGCAGTGGAGGGAGTCGGAGTATGGAGTGGATACTCTACCCCCGAACGGTGCAGGGCTTCGCCTTTTTTATTGAAAAGGACCGCTTTCGTACTCGTGGTCCCAATATCCACGCCGATCATATATGGTTTCAAAGTCATTTTCATTCCTCCCTAAAAGCAAGTCAAAGAAAAGGAAGAGAGGCGCTGCCCCCTTCCTTCATTCAATAATTTCATTTTATGCAATAAATAATCCGATTACAAACACCACTATAAAACCGGTGAGTGCTACTATAGTCTCCATGACTGTCCATGATTTAAGAGTATCTTTGACATTGAGGCCGAAGTAGCGGTTTACTAGCCAAAAACCTGAATCGTTGACATGTGAGAAAATGGTTGCCCCTGAAGCTATGGCGATAACAATCAATCCAAGCATAGGGCCTTCAAGTCCCATAGTGGAAATAAGCGGCGAAATCAAGCCTGCTGCAGTGACCATGGCAACTGTTGCAGACCCTTGTGCTACACGGACGACAGTGGCAATGATGAAGGCCAAAAGAATTGGAGGCAAGTTTGATCCTGCCATCATATCCCCAAGTACCTGTCCAACGCCTGAATCAATCAATACTTGTTTAAACACGCCCCCGGCGCCTGTAACTAAAATGATGATTCCAGCCGGCTCCAATGCTTTTGTGGCAATTTCCTGCACCTCATCCCTTGTGTATCCACGTTTAGTTCCCAAAAGTATAAACGTCAATATTGTGGCAATTGTCAAAGCAACAAAAGGATGGCCCAAGAAAGTAAAGAATGTACGCAGATTATTCCCTTCCGGCAGAACCGCACCAGTAACAGTGTTCAATAAAATCAATACCAATGGAATGGAAATCAAAGAAGCAATCAAGCCGAAACTTGGAAGATCTTTATCATATAGCTTCCCTTCTGTTGCCTGATCCTTCATATACTCAGGCATTTCAGCGTGAATGCGCTTTGCAATGAATTTCCCGAATACCGGTCCTGCCAAAATCATTGCAGGAACCCCGGCAATCGCTCCGAATAAAATGACCCATCCTAAATCCGCGCCAATCAAATTAGCAACAGCGATAGGACCCGGCGTTGGCGGAATGAAGCTGTGGGTAACAGCCAACCCTGCCAGTAGCGGGATACCATAAAACAAAAGGGATTTTCCCGTCTTCTTTGATAATCCATAAACGATTGGAACCAAGATAATGAACCCTACATCAAAAAATACCGGGATGGCTACCAGGAATCCAGTGATTCCCAACGCCCACTGAGCATTTTTTTCCCCAAACTTTCCAATGAGTGTCTGTGCCAATCGTTCAGCACCGCCTGAGACTTCTAGCATTCTTCCGAACATCGCTCCTAAACCAACAACGACTGCTACAAATCCAAGTGTTCCCCCCATACCCTTTTCGATGGTTTTCACAACATCGCCAAGAGGCATTCCAGCTGCGATGCCAACTAGAAGACTGACTAAAATGAGAGCTACGAATGCATGCAGCTTCGTTTTCATAACCAAAAATAACAAAAGAAAAATTCCTGCAAGCGCTACCAAAATTAACGTGCTGTCTGACATATCTATTTCCTCCAATCAATTTTACTTCACAAAACTATGTAAATTATTTGCTGCAAGAAAAAAATTCGAGTAAAAACTACTAAACTTGAAAAAAATTTCTTTCCCGCATTTCTAATTATAGAAAAATATTTTTCTTTTGCAACCGTTTTCACGAAAATATTTTTCTTTTTTTCATTATGATGTATACTATTTTTGAAAGCACTTTCAGGAGGTAGTCCCTATGAATCTATCTTGCATAGGCAGTATTCGTACAAATTATTCCATTCTTAGTGATACAGAAAAAAGAATAGCGGACTATATATTAAAAAATCCGGAACAGATAATCCATCGTTCGATCAACCAATTAGCCGATGAATTAAACGTAGCCGATTCAACTGTTTTTCGTTTTTGCAAAAGAATAGGCTTTAAAGGATATCAGGCATTAAAAATTTCTCTCGCTTCAGAAGTAATGGGAGCATTAAAGGATATTCATGAGGAAATTAGGCAAGGAGACAATGTTTTGACTGTTTCCGAAAAAGTTTTTCAATCCAATATTAAAACCATTGAAGATACCATGCACCTATTGGATCAAATGACTATGGATAATGCAGTTGAAGTACTGTGCCAAGCCAAAAAGATTTTCTTTTTTGGCAATGGGGGCTCAGGAATAATCGCAATGGATGCTTATCACAAATTTATAAGAACAGGCCTTCCTGTTTACGCCTCCACTGACAGCCATATACAATTAATGACCGCTTCACAGATGACGCCAGATGACTGTGCAGTTTTCATTTCACATTCCGGCTCAACGAAAGATATTCTTTTAGTACTTGATATTGTGAAAGACACTGGTGCATCTTCCATCGGAATCACCAATTTTTCAAAATCACCATTAAGCAAAAAGGTCGATATATCCCTTTTCACTTTATCGGATGAGACGGATTATCGTTCAGAGGCATTATCCTCACGCATCGCACAGCTCACGCTGATAGATGCCCTTTATGTAAATATCATGATGAAACAAGCTGACAAAGGACAGGCAGCTCTTCAAAAAATGCGGCAAGCCATCTCATTAAAGCGCATATAAAAACGCAGCCCTTTTATTAAGGACTGCGTTTTCTTTATGATAAGTTATCCTGTTTTATACATAATGCAAAAAACTTTGAGAAAAGAGCCATGATCAAACCCCTTTTTTATTCCCCCATACATAGGTATGAAGCTGCGGGAGTACTCTCACGTCATTTAGTTCTGAGGATTCCATTACTTTGTCGATCAGATTTTCGTATTGATCAACCAGTCTTCCAAGGAGCTTTTCATCATCCGTCTCCGTCAATGAATCATTTCCAGTCTGCAGATAAAATGGGACATCAGGATATCTGGTATGGACATCTTTTGCATATGCCAGATCTTCATCATTGAAGATCACCACTTTTAAGCTGAAATCCCTCTCATTTGTCTGTAACTTTTCTACAATGTCGGAAAGAATCGAGAAATCAGTCTTCATCAGTGAACTCGGAGGCTTGGGGGAAATCGTCAATTCATCGATTTGTAAAAACCAATCCTGCCACTTGCTTCCCTGAGTTTCTAATGCCGTCTTGATACCATTCTCATGAAGAATATCAATAAGCTGATGAAGATCTTTTAAAAGGGCAGGGTTCCCGCCAGAAATGGTTACATGTGAAAAGCGGCTCCCACCTGTTTCTTTTAACTGGGAAAATATTTCTTCTGCCGTCATCATATTGATATCTTCCTTGGCGGAGCCATCCCATGTAAAAGCCGAATCACACCATGAGCAGGAATAATCACATCCTGCAGTCCTGACAAACATCGTTTTCTGGCCAATAACCATTCCTTCTCCTTGAACGGTTGGGCCGAAAATTTCAATTACCGGGAATTTTTTCATTAAGAATTCCCCCTCTTGGGACGATAGATGACATAGCTTGTTGGGGTCTCTCTTAAAAACACTTGCAGACAGACAGGCTTATTAGACAAGGTATCCAGATGCTCCTGAATGATTTCTGCCACTTTCCTTGCAACAACCTCGGTCGTTGGATAATCCTCTGCATTCTCATCAGAGAAGAGTCCATCTTCATTGAGTAAGGAATGATCAAAACGATCATGGATCAATTGTTTTATCTTTTGAAAATTGATCAAGAATCCCGTTTCATCTAATAGATCCCCAGCGATGGTCACATTGGCAAAATACGTATGGCCATGTACATTCATGCACTTTCCAGCCCTTTCATCGGGTACGTAATGAGCGGAAGCGAACTGAAAATCTTTATTTAATTCATAGGAGTAGTTATGGGCCGGTGAAGGATAGATTTGCTGAATCATCGTGCATCTCCTCCTTGCCTTTTTTCCAAATACTGCTCCAATCCACGGGCTCGCAGCTTGCAAGCAGGACATTCACCGCATCCGTCGCCTTTGATTCCGTTATAGCATGTAAGTGTTTTTTCTCTGATATAGTCAAATGCACCGAGCTCATCCGCGAGCTCCCATGTTTCAGCTTTATCGAGCCACATCAATGGTGTATCAAGGACAAACTGATAGTCCATCGCTAAATTTAATGTGACATTCAGGGATTTGACAAATACATCCCTGCAATCGGGATATCCGCTGAAGTCGGTCTCGCAAACACCGGTAATAATATGCTTTGCACCTTTTTGCTTCGCCAATACTGCAGCGAATGATAAGAATAAATGATTTCTTCCATCAACAAACGTACTTGGAAGTTCACCATCACTTTCTTTTATTTCAATATCCGTCCTTGTCAGGGCATTAGGTGCCAGCTGATTTAATAAGGACATATCTAAAATATGATGTTCGATATTCAATTCCTGTGCAATTTCCTTTGCACATTGGAGTTCCAGATTATGGCGCTGGCCATAGTCAAATGTGACAGCAATGACTTCCTCAAATCTTTTCATTGCCCAAAACAGGCATGTCGTGCTGTCCTGGCCCCCACTGAAAACAACAATTGCTTTTTGATTTATCATGATCCTCGATCTCCTCCCATTATTGTCAGCATATCGCTTCAGGAAAGAAGAAAGAGATTCTCTGAACGGCTCTACGTAGTTTAGAAAATAGAAAAAAACCATATCAAAATGATACCGTTTTGATCTTAGTTTTTTATAGAGGGAGTTCACGAACCTCTCCTGCCCATAAAGACAGAATTCTTCTATTAATTCCTTTGTACTATATCATAAAACGGAGAAAAACGCACCCCTTGCCAACTATGTAAATTAATTAATTTTTTCGTATGGATATGCAAAAACCTTATATCAATTCTATTTAAATACCCCATAAATTCTTATTTTTATTCAAAAAACCGCATTCCTGATATTTCAGAAAATTGATGATCAGCAAGGATTCCAGTAAAATAGTTCAATGTGTCTAAGAGCGGAAAATAATTATATCTATATTTCCAAGGAGGAGAAAAACGATGGCTTCATATGCAGACATTTTTGCTCCAACAGAAGAAAGATCAAAAGAAGAATTGATAAAAGAAAAGGATCAATTGGAAATACAACTATTCAGGATGCAGCAAAGCATGCAAGAGATTGCGAAAAAGTGGGATGTACTGGGGATTGACCAAACGAAAGAAGATAACTGGGTCGTTGTTTATGCATTAAATGATGGGAATCAATGCAAGGTAATGGTGAACGATTGTGAAACGACCTTCCAGGGGGTTTGGGACTTTTCCATCCATGCCACATATGCAGATAACGATTCGATCCATATCGGTGACATCAAAGGTCCGGCAGATAGAGGCTATGGTTCCATCTGCATGAAACATTTAAAAGAAATAGCTAAAGATCAAAATATCCCTTCCATAACAGGTGACATTGCAAAAAGGGATTGGGATCACGTGGACAGGCTCATTCATTTTTATGAGAAACATCAGTTTGACGTAAGCATCGATAAGAATACAAAATCCGGAGAAATCATCTGGGTCAACGAATAAGAGGGTATCCCAAGATGGATACCCTCTTTCTTTATCTTAAAAATCCTCCTTCTGAATGGATGACCTGCCCTGTGATCCATTCAGCTTCAGGGCTTGCCAAAAAGGCCACCAATCTTGCAGCATCCATCGGCTGACCAGGTCTCCCAAATGGAAATCTTCCGTTTAACTCCCGCTTTATTTCTTCTGTCATCCATCCAGTATCTGTCGGGCCTGGATTGACTGCATTCACCGTAATCCCTTTTGGTGCTGCTTCCGCTGCGAGCGTTTTCGTGAACGCTTCAACTGCTCCTTTAGAGGCGGCATAGGCTAATTCACCAGGCATTGCTCCAAGCGACTGCCCTGAGGTCATATTAATGATTTTCCCTCTCACCCCAAACGAGATGTTTTTACAGAATTCACTGCTCAGCAGTGCCGTATTCCTTATATTGACGAAGTAGTGTCGATCCAGTTCCTCAGCATCCAATTCTTCGTAATTGCTGCGAGTAGAATAGGCTGCATTGTTTACAAGTACACACAATTTGCTCTCGAACTGGTTTGCTCGATCCATAATGTCTTTATAAGCATCTCTACAGCTTAGATCAATCTCTATCCCTTCAGCCTTAACTCCTTTTTCTAACAGTAATTCAAGCAGCTTCTCATGCTCATTTTGGCTGTATTCGTCATGGTGAATACGGTCATATGAAGGCCAATACGTGTAAAGGATATCGAATCCTTTATCCGCGAGAGCCAGACATATAGCAGCCCCTATTCCCACCATCCGGGTAGCACCGGTAACAATAGCCATTTGATTTAAAGCTCGATCACCATAGATCTTCATCAAGTTCCCCCATTCCGATTTCATGAAGCTTCCCTTCTTCTAGATCTTTATAGATCTCTCGCAGCCAGACAAGTTCTGTTTTCAGCTGCATCCACACGCCAAGGATAATGTACAGCTTCGCTCGATCTTCGGATTCCTTTTTGACTGAATAAAGGATTTTGATTTTATTGAGGAAATCTTCAGTATCCCTAATTTTTTTTATCAGCCTTTCTTTTACCTGCTCTGGATTGGCATAGTTCGCAAAAGAAAGGGCAGCGTAGATCGGTTTAGAAATCTGCTCCTTTTGACCAAGCTGCTTCATCAAAATGAATTCGAATTCCGCTTTTCCTTTTGATGTAATGCGATAAATCGTTTTATCAGGACGGTTGGTGTCTTTTACTACCTCCGCCACTTCAATGAACCCCTCTTCTTTTAGCTTGTCAAAAGCATAATAAAGAGAACCGGGAGCCATTTTAATATAAAACTTCATTTGACGGGACTTCACTAGCTGCTGTATTTCGTAGGGATGTTTTTCTCCTTCCATCAACAACCCCAGTACAATCAGTTTCATGCTCATGCACGTCACCTTTTTCTTTTATTTTGGCTCTTTTCTCAAAGTCTGTTGCTTTTAACCAAATTTAAAACCGAATGCAAATAAAAATAAACATATTTAGCTTGAAAAGAGCCTAGATACTCCTTTTCAACGCGCCAAACGGCTAATATCACGTTAAAATCGGCAGTAAGATTTTAACAACAATGTTTACGAAAACAGCCTATATTTTCAAGCTTCATTATTTTGCTTTCATCGTTTTTTTACTTGGCTGAAGTCTTGTGCCGCCCATCAGGAATACGGTGATCAGCGCCAGTGCTAATGGAATCAATGCATAGGCAAAGGCAGTTGTAATAGAGGATGACATAGCATCAGTAATTTTATCCAAAACAAATCCAGGAATCTGCTTTCTCATCTCAGGCTGGAATATCTCCTGAGGATTTCCAAATTTATAACCCCCTCCAGCTGAACCTTTAAAAGCATCCTGAAGATTATTGGTAAACACTTTAGACTGAATGGCACCAAACACTGTAATTCCGATGGTCATTCCGAATGAACGGAAAAATGCATTGGTAGAGTTGGCAGAACCCCTGTATCTTGGATCTAAATTGTGCACCGTTGCGTTTGGGAGCAGAGAAAATGAAAAACCTACCCCAAATCCGGACAGTATCATAAATAGAGTCAACAAAATGCGGCTGGTGTCTGGAGTCATGGTAGCAAGAAGCACCATCCCTGCAATAAACGATATTATGGATACAAGCATGATATTCCGATAGCTCGTTTTTGCCATGAATATCCCTGCAAATGCACTACCCACCACAGAGCCAAGCATCAATGGCGTCAAAATGAAACCTGCATTTGTCGCACTTCCTCCATAAACAGCCTGAACAAAAATTGGGATGAAGATGGTCAAGATAATGAATGATGCTCCATATAAAAACGCCAATATCTGAGACGCAGCGAAAAGCCGTCTTTTAAACATCCAAAATGAGATGATCGGACTTTCAGCTTTTCTCTCGACAAACATGAAAACAACGAAGAATAGCACAAATGAAGCGAAAAGTCCGATAATGCGGATGGATGCCCACTCATATTCTTTGCCGCCCAATTCAAGAGCGAACATAAGACTCACCACTGAAATAATTAATGTGGAAGCACCCCACCAATCAATTTTTTGCTTTTGAAGATTTGATTTTTCTTTATAGGCAGTCAATATGAATATTAAAGATAAAATTCCGATTGGTACATTTACATAAAAAATCCAATGCCAGCTGATGTTATCTGTCAAATAAGCACCGATCAATGGTCCAAAAACGGAAGCAGAACCGAACACAGCACCGAGGAGTCCTGTGATCTTCCCCCTTTTTTCCGGAGGGAATATATCAAATACAATGGTAAACGCAATCGGCATCAAAGCCCCGCCGCCGATTCCTTGAAGTGCACGAAATAGGCTCAGCTGGGTAATCGTTTCTGCCAGCCCGCACAAGGCCGATCCAATGAGGAAGATTGCCAATCCAAAGATATAGAATCTTTTTCGCCCATACATATCAGAGAGTTTCCCGAATATCGGCATCCCTGCCATGACAGCAACCATATAGGCAGAAGTCACCCATACAAATTTATCAAGACCCCCTAAATCTGATACGATTGAGCCGAGGGCAGTCGCCACGATCGTATTATCCATGGCGGACATTAGGATGCCAAGCAGCAGTCCGGCTACAACAAGCTTTACATTGCTTCCTTTTTCTATCATTATAATTGCCCCTTTCCATTATGAAGTTGGTTCTATTTATTATATTCAAATTTGAGTAATAAACCAATACACAATGTGCTCAAGCGTTTAAAAAATCTCCTACGGGTGTATAAATACTATATACCCTGGAGGAGGTGGCACCATTGTCGATTATTTTTAACGAGCAATTCGAAAAACCAAAAGGGTGGATGGGAAAATTAGCTGGTAAAATAATGGCATGGGACAATCGGAAAATCAATCGTTGGACCATTGACCAGCTGGACATACAAAATGGTGATCTGATCCTGGAGATTGGTTATGGTCCAGGCTATTGCATATACTCCATATGCAAGGAAAAAATGAATGTAAACGTACATGGCATAGATATCTCCAACACAATGTTTGAGACTGCTTCAAAAAAGAACGAACGCTTCATAGAAGAAGGAAAAGTCTGTTTATATGTAAAAGACATCTCTCAATATCACCCTCCGCATAAGTACGATAAAATCTTTTCTGTTAATAATTATCCGCTATGGGAAAAAAGGAAAAAATCACTCGGTGCGATGTATGAAATGCTTAACGTCGGTGGAAAAGCAGCCATTACCGTTCAACCGAGGGAAGAAGATGCAGACGCAGAAAAAACCCACCGGCTTGCAAAAGTCATATCAGACGAACTTCAATCTGCAGGATTCACCCATATCAGAGTTTCATTTAAAAAAGTTAGACCCGTTCTCACTGTTTGCGTTACCGCTATGAAAACGGAAGAAAAAAAGGAGTGATCCTGCTGATCTCAACAGGACCACTCCTTTTCATTTAACTGCAGTCACTAAATTTTGGATTGCCTTTTCATCTTTATTTTGAATCAGCTCTATGATCTTGCTTCCTACAATGACACCATCACAATAGCCCGCCATGGCTTTGACCTGTTCCGGTGAAGAGATTCCGAACCCCGCCAGCACAGGAACTGGACTGACTTTTTTTATTCTTTCTAAATAATCACCGACTTCATTTCCAAATCCATTCCTTGTACCAGTAATCCCCTTAACTGTCACAGCATAAAGAAAGCCTTCCGATAGACTTGCTATCTTTTTAATTCGCTCTAAAGTGCTTGTGAGAGTTGCTAATTGGATCAAGGCGATTTCAGATTTCTTTAACGCATCAGCTAATATATCCATTTCTTCAACCGGGACGTCAGGTACAATTACTCCTGAAACACCAGAATTTCTGCATTCTTTAGCGAATTCTTCTACACCAAAGATAAAGATGGGATTGATATAGGTCATTAAAATAATCGGGACATCCAGCCTTTCTTTAAATGTAAATAGACATTTCAGCACTCCACTTAGACTGGTATCTGCTGATAAGGCCCTTTTGCCTGCTTCTTGAATGGTCGGGCCGTCCGCTACAGGATCAGAAAAAGGGATGCCCAATTCGATTGCCGTTGCACCAGCTTCCTGAAGGAATAGGATTTGATCCTCCAGCTTTTCTAATCCTCCGTCCCCCGCCATGATATAAGGAACGAATGCTTTTTCCCCTTTGTTAAGCGTGCTGTGAATCGCCTGCTCTAATTTCGCTTTACTCATTCTCATTCCCTCCAAGCACTTCTTTTACTGTTTCGACATCTTTATCGCCGCGTCCGGACAAGCAAATGACCATCGTCTCATTTTCGGCCATTTCGGATGAAAGTTTAATAGCATAAGCAATCGCATGCGAACTTTCCAATGCTGGTATTATCCCCTCTGTTTTGGCAAGAAGTTGAAAAGCTTCGAGTGCCTCTTCATCTGTTACTGAGGTGTAAAGCACCCTGTTTTCTTCCTTTAGAAAACTGTGCTCCGGCCCCACACCCGGATAATCCAGGCCGGCAGAAATGGAATGTGCTTCTTGAATCTGCCCATTTTCATCCTGAAGGAGATACATCATGGATCCATGGAGAATTCCCACTTTTCCTTTTGTCAATGAAGCGGCGTGCTTCTCAGTATGGAGGCCGGAGCCGGCAGCCTCCACTCCATACATCCTTACACCTTCATCTTCCACAAATGGATAGAACATCCCCATTGCATTGCTGCCGCCGCCAATGCAGGCCACCAAGGCATCAGGCAGCCTCCCTTCCTGCTCGATGATTTGTCTTTTTGTCTCAGAGCCTATGACACTCTGAAAATCACGTACCATCTGTGGAAATGGATGAGGGCCTAATACCGATCCCATGATATAATGCGTATCATCGACATTGGAAACCCAATAGCGAAGTGCTTCATTAACGGCATCCTTCAATGTGGCGCTGCCTTGGCTGACCCCCCTGACTTCCGCACCGAGAAGTTCCATCCTGAACACATTCAATTTTTGTCTCCTGATATCTTCGTCTCCCATATAAATGACACATTCCAGTCCGAGCAAGGCACATACTGTTGCAGTGGCCACCCCATGCTGCCCGGCACCTGTTTCCGCCACAACTTTTTTCTTGCCCATCCTGACTGCAAGCAGCGCCTGGCCGATTGTATTATTGATTTTGTGCGCCCCCGTATGATTTAAATCTTCCCTTTTCAAATAAATCTTTGGACCGCCAAGTTTTTTCGATAGATTTTCTGCATAATAGAGCGGTGTCTCGCGTCCGACATATTGTTTAAAATAATAATCTACTTGTTCCTTGAATTCAGGATCTACTGAAGCATTGTTATAAGCTTCCTCTAATTCAATTACAGCCTGCATCAGCGTTTCAGGAATATATCTCCCTCCAAATTTCCCATAATGTCCTCTTTCATTCGGCTGATTATATAATTTCATTTAATTCCCCTCCAATTGATTGAATGCTTCCTTTGCCATCTGCGTAAATTTTTGCATTTTTATCGGATCTTTTTCCCCGTCAGTTTCCACGCCGCTTGAAACATCGATCATTTCCGGCTTTACGATATTAATTGCTTCTACTACATTTTCTATTGTAAGTCCCCCGGCTAAAATGATTTTCCTTTCAGATTTACTGAGATCCTTAAGTAATGACCAATCAAAAGATGTCCCATTGCCGCCCCTGTATTTTCCTGCAGGACTATCAAGCAAATAATAATCCACTTGATAAGATGACAATCGATTGAGATCCTCTTTCTTCCTTATTGAAAAAGATTTAACGACTGGAATTTTAACTCTGCTGCAAAATTCAGGTGTTTCGTCACCGTGCAGCTGCACAAAATCCAGATTGGCTTCATTTATGCAGCGGTTGATCACTTCCAATTCCTCGTTGACGAATACCCCGATTTTCTTAACGTGCTGCGGCACTTTCCTTGATATTTCACGGGCTGCCTCAATTGATATACGCCGCTTGCTTTCAGCAAAAACAAAGCCGATTGCGTCTGCTCCAGAACGCACTGCTTCAAGTCCAGCTTCTACTGTTTTAATACCGCAGACCTTTACTTTCACCTTGCATCAACTCCATCAAATGACACTTTTAAATTTTTCATCGAAAGAGCGATGTCTCCTGATCTCATTAATGTTTCGCCGACTAATATCCCCTTCGCACCCGCCTTTTCTGCGCGGATAGAATCTAGTGATGATTTCATGCCGCTTTCACTGATTATCAATATGTCTTTTCCTCTGATTTCTCCTGCCAGTTCTTCGGTTGCAGCAAGATCCACGATAAAAGTTTTCAAGTCGCGATTATTGATGCCGATAATGTTCGCCCCTAATCTCATAGCTGTTTGCAACTCCTCGGCGTTGTGTACTTCAACCAACACTTCCAAGCCTTGATCTAAAGCTTCACTGTACAGTTCCCTCAACTGATGTTCCTCTAATGCAGCGACAATCAGCAGAATAACATCTGCTCCGCTTGCTTTC
This sequence comes from Falsibacillus pallidus, assembly GCF_003350505.1. Classification (NCBI taxonomy): domain Bacteria; kingdom Bacillati; phylum Bacillota; class Bacilli; order Caryophanales; family Bacillaceae; genus Falsibacillus; species Falsibacillus pallidus. The sequence goes on along the minus strand of NZ_QQAY01000004.1, from coordinate 182,259 downwards.
GCAATATGAATCTGGATTGGATCAATGATGAAATCCTTGCAAAGGATCGGAAGGGATACATGCTCTCTTACCCTTCGCAGATCCTCCATGCTTCCCGAGAAGAAAGGTGCATCCGTCAATACCGAAATGGCATCAGCCCCTGCTTCCTCATACTGGACTGCTTGCATGACAGGATCCATTTCGCTGTTGATTTCTCCTTTAGAAGGTGAAGCTCGTTTGATTTCAGCTATAACATTCATCTTTGTGGAAGACATAAAAGAATCGTACATTGATTTGACTGGTTTTCTGTCCAGGATTTCAGGAAATTTTTCAGTTTTAAGCCTCACCACTTCTTTTCTTTTCTCGGTAATGATTTTTTCAAGAATAGTCATTTCAAATCACCTTCCTGTCACTTTTAGCGCTATAGTCAATCAAATACTCCAGTTTAGAAAGGGCAGCTCCGCTATCTATGCTTTCAGTAGCCAAATGAATCCCTTCCTGGATTGTGCCGGCTTTTCCGTTGGCAAAAATTCCGATGCCTGCATTGAGAAGTACTGTATCCCTATAGGCCCCATTTCTTCCTTTTAGCACGTCCAATAAAATCTTTGCATTATCAGACGCGTCGCCCCCAATGATATCAGTATTGTCATACATCGGGAGCCCGGTTTCTTCCGGTTGCAAGGTGAACGGGATCAGCTCACCTTCGTCAAGGAGCACCATATGATTTTCTCCAGCAAGTGACGCTTCATCCATAAATCCGGATCCATTCACGGTAATGCCCCTCCTTCTCCCCAATTGATGGAGAGCCATAGCCATCTTCTCAAGCATGTCTCTTCTATAAGTGCCGACCAGCTGTGTATCCAGGTTCACCGGATTCGTCAATGGACCAATCAGATTAAATATAGTGGGGATCTTTAAATCATTTCGCACTTTCATGATCCGTTTCAAACTGGGATGGATTTTAGGAGCGAAAAGAAATGCAATTTCATTTTCCATCAGGATTTCTTCCATTTGAGCTGAGTGCAATTCAAGCGAAACCCCTAAATGCTCAAGCACATCAGCACTTCCTGTTCTGCTGGAAACACTTCTATTCCCATGTTTCGCAACTGGAATCCCTGCTCCTGCAATGACAAAAGCTGCCGTCGTACTGATATTGAAACTATGGGAACCATCTCCGCCTGTCCCGCAGTTGTCCATGACTCCAACTGGAGCATGTTGAATCTTCATTGCTCTGTTCCTTAAAACAGATGCCAGTCCGGTCATTTCTTCTGTGGTTTCTCCTTTTGCCTTTATTCCCATCAGAAATGCAGCAATTTCAGCTTCTGTAATATTTGGAGAAAATAAATATTCTGCAGCCTCCATCATCTCCTCCAACGTCAGGGACTCAGCCTCAGCCAATTTTTGCAGATATTTCTTCATTTCTCCCGACCATCCTTTCCACAAGTTCAATAAAATTCTTGATCAATTTCTTCCCTGTTTTTGTCCCGATTGATTCAGGGTGGAACTGTACGCCGAAAATCGGATACAACACATGTTGAACTGCCATGATTTCTGAGTCATCCATTGCACTCGCTGCCACTGTCAGGCACTTAGGGATGCTATTCTTTGCAAGAACAAGCGAGTGGTACCTCATGACTTCAATAGGCTGCGGGAGATATTCAAAAATCCCCAATCCTGTGTGTTTAATCAAAGAAGTCTTTCCATGCTTTGGCTCTGCTGCAATGCTGACTTCTGCACCGAAAGCTTCTCCGATAGCTTGATGCCCCAGACAGATCCCTAATATCGGAATCTCACGGTAGAATTCCTTTATCAATTCCAGACAAATCCCTGCCTGCACCGGACGGCCCGGTCCAGGCGACAAAACAATTGCTTCAGGCTCAAGATTCCTTATTTCACTTAAAGTCACTTCATCATTTCTCTTTACAATCACTTCTTTATTAAATTCAGCTATATATTGAAACAAGTTATAAGTAAATGAATCATAATTATCTATCAGTAAAATCATTTTGAAACCTCCAGAAGTGCTTTCGCTTTATTCAGCGTTTCCTGATATTCAAGTTTAGGAATTGAATCATGCACAACCCCTGCACCAGCCTGAACATATGCTTTGTGATCTTTTATGACCATCGTTCGAATGGCCAGGGCAAAATCCATATTCCCATTGCCATTGATATAGCCGATGGCTCCGGAGTATACTCCCCGCTTGTTTTTTTCAAGTTCATTGATGATTTGCATAGCACGTATTTTAGGTGCCCCTGATACAGTTCCAGCAGGAAGGCAAGAAATCAAAGCATCGATGCCGGTCAAATCATCATTGAGAATTCCTGTGGCTTCAGACACGATGTGCATCACATATTTGTAGCGTTCAATCGCCATAAACTTTGGAATAGTGATGCTCCCGACTTCACAGACCCTTCCAATATCATTCCTGCCAAGATCCACGAGCATTTTGTGCTCAGCAAGTTCCTTTTCATCGTTCAGCAATTCTTTCTCGAAAAATAAATCCTCTTCTTGCGTTTTCCCCCTTCTTCTCGTACCTGCGATAGGGTTTGTAGTCAAGATTCTTCCATTAAGCTTTATGAAACTCTCCGGGGAAGAACCGATCACCACGTAGTCATCAAAATCCAGGTAAAACATATATGGGGATGGATTGGTCTTTCTCAATTTCCTATATAAATCAAACGGACTGCCTGTAAAATCTGCTTGGAGCCTTTGTGAGAGAACAACTTGAAACACATCTCCATTTTTGATGTATTCTTTTGCTTCTTTCACCATATTTTCAAATTCTGCTTGTGAAATTTCCTTTTTGAACTCCATCGCTTTACCAACAGGCTCATTTGGCCTTAAATCCGTTTCAATCATATTTTTTATCTCAATAGCGTCCTTTTCGAGTTCTTCACCAGTGCGGTTCCTTGACAGTGTCGTGCAAATGATATGCACCTCTTGGCTTATGTGGTCAAATACAATAACATCTTGATAAACCATAAAGTGAAGATCCGGCATTCCAAGTTGATTTGCTTTTTCACTGCCGATAAACTCATGCTGCCGGATAACGTCATACCCAATGTATCCGATGGCTCCTGCTGAAAACGGATATTCTCCTGAAACGTCAGTGGACGGCAAAAACTCTTCAAGGACTCTCAATGCCTGACCGCTTTTTTCGAGCTTGGTTCCCTTCAAATGATCGACCAATTTTACTTGTTCACCGAATGCTTTCACTTCCCTTACTGGATTGAAAGCGATAAATGAATATCTCCCTGTTTCTAAATGTTTCAAGGAACTTTCCAGCAGACACTTTTTCCTGCCTTTCACCCGATGAAAAATGGAAATCGGAGTCAAAGAGTCTCCTTCCATTTTTATTACTTTACATCTCTGCTCTACTTTCTCTTCTGTTGTTCTCATGAACCTCGCCTCACTATTCTCAAAATAAAAAAGTCCCCTAGATGCACAAATGTATTGTGCTTCTAGAGGACGATATTACCGTGGTGCCACCTCGATTGGTTTAGGACATAAGGAAAAATGCCTCAAAACCCACTCTTCAAATACGGGAGCCTCCTCATCACTGTTGAGGTCCGATATTCTATCCTTTTAACGGTGGAAATCCGTGCACCCCTACTCTCATTCAAGATGCCGCTCGCAAGCCCATTCAACAAAACCTATCGTACCGGGTTCTCACCATTCCCGGTTCTCTGTAGCGAATCAGTCAAGTCTACTCCCCTTGCTCATCGTTTTATCCTATTCAATTCCCTAATGTCTTTTCAAAAAAAAATACAAAAAGGCCCCTCTCCATAAAAAGGACGAGGGACCGTGGTGCCACCTTTATTAGCTAAAAAAGCCATCTCAATCGCATCCTGCATGGACATTGCCTGCTTTAATGCGCGCCTCTTGTAACGATGAGGATCATTCGCCAAAGCCTACTGATCAAAAGACGTTCGGTCTGGAAGCTCGGAAGGCCATTCATCCTTACGCCCACACTGGTTTGCACCGGCCACCAGCTCTCTAAAGTGTTTGCAGGGACTACTCTTCTTCGTCTTCGCTCAAATCATTTAATTGTTTATTATGTTAGTACGAACCACTCACACTTGTCAAGAAAAAATATTAATCGCATTTTATGCTGCAGCAAGAGTTGGGGTGAATCTTCAGGAATGGAGGGCATCCAATTTTTTATTCAATTGGATTTTCCACGCCTCAGCAAGCTCATTTACTTTTAGGATATTATTGATTCTATCCTCATTCCTAAAATCGTGGAAAAGCGTTTGATTGGCCTCTAGAACACTGATTTCTAACGGATGGCGATCAATCAAAATGATTTCGGAATCTTGACGGATCATTCCTTCCTTTAATACTTTTCCAAAGTATCCTGTATAGCCCGTTTCAAAAACTCGTTTCAAAAATCGATCCTCATGATTATGCTTGGAAATCGTGGAGCATGGAATTCTTCCTTGAGAGATCTGTATGACTGCTTCTCCGATTTGATAAATATCCCCAATGAAGACTTCTGCTTCCCTCATTCCATCAACTGTTAAATTTTCTCCGAAAGCAGGTATTTTCAATTGGGACTTAAACTCTGCTTCCCACATAGCGTAATGTTCAAATGGGTAAAAACAGACCGCTCTTTCTTCTCCACCATGGAACTCTGGATTTGCCACACCGTCGCCATTGAAGCAGTCTTTTGCTAAAAAGGCCTCTGGAACTGTATCTTTCGAAATCCCTGACACATAGTTTTTGGATTGATACGTTAGGTTTTTAGGTTTCCCCACACTTAATTGGATAATTTTCATCTTCATTCCCCTTAAATAAATATTTGCTCAATAGAGAATTATAATAACAGCGACTATCAGGAAAGGAATCATTGATTATGGATCATACAGAAACATTCCCTTCTGCTTCAGGATGTTCTCCAGCCGATAAAAAGATCAAAAATAAAGGGCTGCAAAATCAACGATGGGCCATCATATCATTGGCTTCAATCCCACTAATCATGACACTTGGCAATTCCATGCTGATCCCAGTCTTGCCGGTTATGGAAAAAACCATGGGTATCAGTTCACTTCAATCCAGTTTAATCATTACGGTTTATTCACTGGTTGCCATATTTCTCATTCCAATCGCAGGATATCTTTCAGATCGCTATGGAAGAAAAATTGTCATTATCCCCAGTTTGATTATTGCAGGTCTCGGCGGGCTTTTATCCGGATGGGCTGCCTGGTCATGGGCAGACCCTTATAAATTCATACTGGCAGGCAGGGTTCTGCAAGGGATAGGGGCAGCAGGAGCAGCTCCGATTGTGCTTCCACTGGTTGGTGATATGTTCAGCAATGATTCTGAAGTTAGCTCTACATTGGGGATAATTGAAACCGCCAATACTTTCGGAAAAGTGTTAAGTCCCATTTTAGGGGCTTTTCTTGCGAGCTTCGTATGGTACCTCCCATTTTTTTCTTTTCCAGTTTTTTGTTTGATTTCAACTTTACTAGTTTTATTCCTTGTGAAAAAGCCTAAAAATCAGAATGAAGCTTGTTCTTTTAACGTTTTTCTACAAAACACAAAAGAAATCTTCAGTAAACATGGGAAATGGCTTTTTGCTGTTTTTCTGATTGGGATCATCCTCATGTTCATTCTTTTTGGCTTATTATTCTTTCTTTCAAACGAATTAGAGAATAAATATGGATTTGAAGGCATCAAAAAAGGATTTATCCTTGCCATCCCACTTGGATTCCTTTGTGGAGCCTCATTTATTACCGGAAAAATCATCAAAGAAAATATGGTCTTGATGAAATGGATAACTGTATTCAGTATTGTACTGACAGGAATTTCGGTAATATGTATAAATTTTATTGATTCCCTTCTATATCAAACCGTTCTATTTTCATTAAGCGGGATAGGGATAGGCGCCTCCCTTCCATGTCTGGATGCATTAATCACGGAATCAATCGAAAAAAATGAGCGCGGCACCATTACTTCTATATACAGCTCCATGCGTTTTATCGGAGTGGCAGCAGGCCCCCCAATAACTGCGTTAATGATGAAGAACAATGATAGTTGGATATTCGTCCTATTCGCGGTTCTTTGCGGGGGAGCCATCATTATGGCTGCCATGCGAATAAACCCGGATAAAAAAGCTGCAGTCCAGCCAAAATGATGGATTGTGAAAAAGCTCGCCTTCTCTTAATTTTGAGAAGTGAGCTTTTTTAATTAGTCAAACTTGATCATGGATGAGTCAGCAACAGGTTCATACCCGATTTCCATATATATTTTGTTGGAAGTAGGGTTGTCTAGATCTGTATATAAACCACAGAAAGCGTAATCCTTTAGAAGTTTACGGCTCAATTGAGATACGACAGCTGATGCATATCCCTTTTTTCTTTCTTCTCTTGGCGTAAATACAAAGTTTACGACGGCAACATTTTTTGCACATCTGGCCTTCCTTGCCATAGAGACAATTTTATCATTATGTTCCCATAAATAAATGGATTTCTCTTGTATCATCGCAGCTGCACGTGCTTCTGCTTCTTTCTCTGATAGAGGATGTTCGCCTGTATCTTCTATAAAAGACAGCAGCCAATGGGTGATCAACCCAGATTCTCTTTCATCGGCGAGTCTCATATTCCCCTCTGATGGAGAAGTCTTCTTGACTTCCCTTAATTGATAAATTCTTTGTCTCATGAGCATTTCCCGGCTTTGACCTGTCGTACTGGTCCACTCCTCAGCAAAAAAATCTGCTGTTTCTTTCTCAGCCACAATGCCAGGTATTTTAATTGCTGCTGCCTGGAGATTTTTAACTGCCTGACGAATGGATCCTTTCCAGTCCTTATTTTTGTCAACGCTGATAATTAAATTATGCGGCGGTGTCATCAAAAAAAAGGCATTTAGATCCTGTCCATCTTCTATGGCTGCAATCAATACATCATTTCGTTCCGATCTCTCCAGCTGATACATTAGTCCAAGCGGAAGATTGTTTTTAGCTTCTTCCTTCATCAGCAATGCTTCAGCCCGTTCTTTGATTTCAGAAATTGTGTTATATACATTCCATTCCATGATAAGCAACCTCCAACATTGATGAGGATATAATTAGATGCATCATGGGCATAATCCTTTTTTTTTGGAGGATGTTTTTAATCAGATTAACATTTATATGGCCATATTCTCATTTTTCTTTTGAGAAGTGATAGAAATCACACAAAAGAGGACCAAAGAGATAAGAATTGGAAAAACCACTGTATTCATCCCCAGAAAATTAGGAGCAAACTTATCAAACAGCATATAGGATGCCATTCCTCCAATCATGGAAGACAACGCACCATATTTGTTTCCCCGCTTCCAGTAGAGGCCTAAAACGATTGGCCATATGAATACCGATTCCAACCCTCCGAATGCATAAAGATTCAGCCAGATCAATAAATCAGGCGGGTGGATTGCCAGCAGGAAAACTGCAATCCCTACAATAGCGGTGATAAGAAAACTTGTCCTTTTTACATTTTTTTCAGAAGCTTCAGGATTGATATAGTTAATATAAATGTCTTTTACAACTGCAGATGATACAAGAATCAGCAGCGAATCAACTGTAGACATGATTGCTGCCATGGGGGCTGCCAGAACAACTCCGGCAAGCCATCCCGGCAAAACCTTCAAAGCCAGTGCAGGCATGACTTTATCGCCAATTTCAATCCCTGGGACAACTGCTCTGGCCAGTACACCGATCAGATGCATACCGAGCATGATCATTCCGACCACAACGGTACCTATTATTATAGCCCGGTGCATGGCATTTGCATTTTTGTATGACATTGCCCTCACCGATACTTGAGGAAGGCCCACAACCCCTACCCCGACTAAAATCCAAAATGAGGATATGTACAAAGGTGTCAGACTGCGATCATTACCGTATGGGGATAGAAGATCGGGATTTTCCTGACGCAGGGTATCCATGATATTTTCCATCCCGCCACCGGCAATGATCGTTGCAATCAAGAGTATGATGGTCCCAAGGAGCATGACTACACCTTGTATACTGTCTGTAATGGCTACAGCACGAAAACCTCCGATAAGGACATAAATCAAAACGGAAGCAGCAAAAATGGCTAGGGCCGTCATATAATTGATCCCTGTTACAGATTCGATCAGTCTTGCACCACCGACCCATTGAGCTGCCATGGATGAAAATAAAAAGATAATGATGCTGACCGCCGCGATAATGCTCACCCATTTGCTTTGATAACGTTCCTTTAAGAAATCAATTAAGGTAATGGCATTGTATCTCCTTGCCATGATGGCGAACTTTTTCCCTAATACCATCAGCACAAAATATCCTGTCACAACTTGAGACATAGCAAGGAGGACCCAGGCAAGACCAACATTATAAGCGGCACCCGGCCCTCCAATAAAGCTTCCTGCACTGCCATAAGTGGCAATCATCGTCATGGCAAGAATGAAGCCGCCCAGTTCCCTGCTCCCAAGAAAATACTCCTGTAGAAAAGACGCCTTCGTATTAACAAATTTTGAAGCATAAGCACCTGCAATAAAAACAAGAATTAAGAAAATGAGCAAGGGGATTACAACTTCCCAATTCATCTTTCGTTCCCCTCCTCTTCAAATGGAACTTCTTTAAAGAGGAATTTGACGGATAAAATAACTAAAATCGTAATAAAGACAAATCCAACAATGCAGCTATAGAAAAACCATGACGGCAATCCCCATATGTATTTATATCCGCTTACCGGACCATTGCCCATTCCATAGGCAAAACCATACCACCATAAAAAATGGATCACTGCCAATAGCAAGCCGATTTTCAACTCCCGATCAGCTACTTTAAATCGCCAATCTCGTTTTTCTTTTTCTTTCAAAATACTCCCTCCTATGGCCTCTGCATATCTTTTAAAAATGCAGTTATATAAATACTGTAAATAAAAAGGAGCACACTTAAGCGCTCCTTTCAATATTATACATATTTATTTTAATTTTTTGCAGGCTTTTTAAGCAATCCTGCTATCAATGCTGTAACGAAAGAACCGATAAGGATAGCAGCCAAATATAAGAATGGATTTCCTTCGACTACCGGGAAGACAAAAATTCCTCCATGAGGAGCCGGCAATCCGATTCCAAATGCCATGGCCAATGCCCCTGCAACCGCAGAACCAATGACAGACGCCGGAATTACCCGCAGTGGATCCGCTGCCGCAAAAGGAATGGCACCCTCAGTTATAAAGGATATCCCCATGAAGTAGCATGCGAATCCTGCCTTGCGTTCAGCATCGTTGAACTTTTTCCTGAAAATAGTCGTTGCGATGGCCATGCCAAGCGGGGGAACCATTCCTCCAGCCATGACAGCCGCATGTGGAGCATAGTTGCCTGCTGAAATCATCGCCAGGCCAAAAGTAAAGGCAGCTTTATTGATCGGACCACCCATATCAACAGCCATCATACCGCCCAGTATCAATCCAAGTATAACCAGATTTCCTGTTCCAAGTCCGCCAAGCCAGTCCTGGATCCCAGTGTTGATTGCACTTAGAGGAGATACTAGATAGAACATGATAATACCTGTTAAAAAGATTCCAAGAAGAGGGAAAATCAAGACAGGTTTAAGCCCTTCAAGCACTTGAGGCAGATTTCGGAAGAGACGCTTTATGCCTACTACAATGTATCCGGCTAAAAATCCTGCAATCAAGCCTCCGAGAAATCCCGCGTGGCCATTTGCCGCCATTAATCCGCCGACCATACCAGGTGCAAACCCAGGACGGTCTGCAATACTCATCGCAATAAATCCTGAGAGTACCGGCACAATCAGGAAGAAAGCGTTGGCTCCACCGATTGTGTTCAGAATTTCTGCAAATCGATTATATTCATCACTCTTAGGATCTGCAGAATGAATACCGAACATAAAGGAGATGGCAATCAATATTCCTCCTCCAACAACAAAAGGCAGCATATTGGAAACACCATTCATCAGATGTTTATAAAATCCGTTTCTACTTTCTTTTTCTCCAGATTCTTTATCCGCATTCTGCTCACTGCCTCCTGCATATTGAGGGGCATCACCATTAACTGCTTTTTCTAATAGTTCCTTCGGCCGTTTTATCCCGTCTGCAACAGGCACTTGAATAACCGGTTTACCTTTAAAACGCTCCATTTCCACCTTGGTATCTGCTGCAACGATGATTCCGGGTGCGGCAGCAATTTCCTCTTTGGTCAAGATGTTTTTTGCCCCTCCTGATCCGTTTGTTTCAACTTTCACTTCAATTCCAAGCTCTTTTGCTTTAGCTTTTAATGCATCAGCTGCCATATAGGTATGCGCAATACCAGTCGGACAGGCGGTTACGGCCAAAACCTTCCCTCTTGAATCTGTTTGTAATGAATCCTGTATAATGTCTTCCTCTTCTTCTACCGAATCAAAACGGTCGATGATTTCAATCACTTCATCTTTCGAAGACGCATTCACCAAAGAATTTCTCGCTTCAGAATTCATCAATATCGTAGAAAGCCTGCTCAAGGCTTCAAGATGTGTTTGATTAGCCCCTTCAGTTGCAGCAATCATGAAGAATAAGTGTGCTGGCTGTCCGTCAAATGAATCGTAGTCTATTCCATCAGCAGATTTCCCAAAGGCAATTGCAGGGGATTTAACCGCAGATGTCTTGGCATGTGGAATTGCCACACTATCGCCAATCCCTGTTGTACTTTGTTCTTCCCTTTTTAAAATAGCTTGTTTATACATTGCTGCATCATTCAACTTTCCATCATCCTCAAGAATGGAAACTAATTCCCCAATCACTTCATCTTTTGACGCAGACTGTAAATCAAGCATCATTGTATCTTTTGTCATTAACTCTGTAATCTTCATTGGTGTCACTCCTCTATTAGCTCTTTGATCTCTATTTGGTCCAATAGGCTTTTGATATCTTGTTCATCTGCAAGTCCCATGGAAAAGGCTGTAGCTGTTCCGGCAGCTGCGCCCCATCTAAACGCTTCCTCAATCGGAAGGTTTTTAGAAACAGCACTTAGAAAACCGGCTACCATTGAATCCCCTGCTCCTACAGAGCTGATGAGGGTTCCTTTAGGGCTATTGGCATAAAAGACCCTATCTTCATGAAACAAAAGCGCACCCTTTTCAGCCATAGAAACAATCAAGTATGAAACACCTTCGGAAAGAAGCTTCTTTCCATAGTGAACGGCATCTTCAACACTTTCAATCTTCACTCCATAAAAATCACCTAATTCATGGTGATTTGGCTTAAGAAGAAATGGATGGTACTCGAGAACAGGCTGAAGCAATTTCTTTTCAGCATCAATGACCAGCTTCACACCTTTTTCAGAAGCAATCTGCGACATTTGCCGATAAAAATCGTTTGGCATAGAACTTGGGACGCTTCCTGCAAAAACCAAAATATCAGAAGATGTCATTTCGTTGATCATTGACAAAAGCCCCTCTGTATCTTCCCTTTCAATTACAGGTCCATTTGCATTCAGTTCCGTTTCTGTATCCGTTAAAACCTTGACATTGATTCGGGATGTGCCATTTACATTTGCAAATTTCGTCTTTACCCCTTCTTTTCTCAAAAACTCTTTAATGAATTCTCCTGTAAATCCTCCCGTAAATCCTAATGCCGTACTTTCCGTATCAAGTCTTCGCAGAATTCTTGAGACATTGATACCCTTGCCTCCAGGGAAGTAGTTTTCTGTACGGGATCGGTTCAGACTGCCTTCAAGCAGCTGATCCATTTCCATCAGATAGTCAACTGAAGGGTTTAAGGTAACGGTGTAAATCATGGTGACACAACCTTTACTGTAGTGTATTTAGTGTAATGCTGGTCTTCCAGCTTCTCATCAGTAATGATCACAGCATTCTTTAAGTCTTCTATTTTAGAAAACGATATTTCTCCAAATTTGGTATGATCGACAAGCATATATGATTCCCTAGCCATATCCATTGCTTTTTTCTTAACCTCTGCTTCTTCGGGGTCCGGCGTGGTGTACCCATATTCACCATGGACACCATTCGCTCCCATAAAAGCTTTATCAAACCGATAATCCGATAAAGAGTTCACTGCCCCCCTGCCGATGATGGCATTGGTTTTAGACTTAATAAAACCACCCAGCAGATAAGTTTTAAAGCCTGCTTCCAACAGCTGTTGGCCATGGGCTAATCCGTTAGTGACTACGACAATATCCGTTTTAGGCAGAAAAGGAATCATAGAGAGTGTGGTAGTGCCTGCATCTAAATAAATGCTGTCCCCTTCTTCTATGAGACTTGCAGCGAATTTCGCAATCCTCTCCTTTTGATGAAGGTTTTTGGATGATTTCTCCGAAACGCTCAATTCATTGAGCTTTCCTTGTAATCTTCCAGCTCCGCCATGAACTCTTTTTAAATATTTCTTTTCCTCTAGTTGAGTTAAATCCCTTCTTATCGTGGATTCTGAAGCATTGGTCATTTGCATGATTTCTTGAACCTTGACAATATCCTTTTCTTTAAGGAGTTGAAGGATCAATTTTTGTCTTTCTTCCGTGAGCATGCTGCCATTCTCCTTTGAGTAGCTCTTTTAAGGATATTGTAATGGAATCGCTTGCAATATTCAATCAAAAACAATCATAAACATTCAAAAACAACCAATAACATTCGCGATTCTTCTTCTTAATTGCACATTAAACAAAAAAAGAGACAGCCTAAAAGCAGGCTGCCTCCAAATGCACAAAAGGGATGGTTAAATCATTCCCTAACTAAAAGAGGGGTAAAAAGTGAGATGCATTGTCATTTCAACAATTGCATGACGAGTTATCGAGAATGATTTTCAATAATATTATATTAAACACACTACAAAAAATCAAAAGTAATGATTCCCATTCAAACATGAATATGGTATGATATGCACAACATATAGTGGATTTTATCGATTTTTCAACTATATATAGAATCTACTATAGGTTTCCTCTTTTACCGCTCAATTGGGCGGTTTTTCTATGGTCTAAGAAAAAAAGAAAATAAAAAAGACGCCTGAAATCCGTCAGACGTCTTGGTTGCAAATATTGCGGCGATAATTATCCCGGGCCACATCCCAGCTGAGCTGCAAGAGCTCAATTCATCGACTTACGCAATTAGCTCATCGCTCAAATAATATAACATGTTAATTAGGATAAATCAATATTAAGTTTATTGCTGTTCATGGGCCATCCTGTTTCTTTTCCTTAAATATTTCATTCCAAAAATAATGACGGCTATGATGAGAATTATTCCTCCAGCCCACCACGACACATGATTGATCATCCCGTTGATTGCTTTAATATTTCCTAATGTCCCCAAATAGACGAAAAGGACCGCTAGAGGGTATACACCAATAAACGTTAGTAAAGCGTATTTCATTGGTTTAATTTTACAGAATCCGCCTATAAAAGCTATATAGCCCATCCCGAATATTCTGCCTAATGCAATGGACCAATCACCATATTTATCAATCCAATTCATGGCCTTTTTCATTTTCTTTTTGGATATTTTACTTTTAAGTTTATCTTCAAACTTTATGCTCAGCCAATAGGGCACAAAACTGAAAATGATATATACACCTGTAATAAGTAAACCGATCAAGAAAATTTCCAGTAGTCCAGGTTTTAGCATATAGCCATAAAATACGATAAAGAAAGATGAAGGAATAGGGATTGAAAGAGCTTCAAACGCCACTCCAATCAATAACCCGATCCAACCAAGTTGAATGAGAAAATCTATTATTGGCTGCATCATTTCCTTACACCTCCTTCATTTGGATAACAGTTCAATTATATCAGTCCTTAAGTGTTTACCCGTTTAAAAGAGAAGAAAACAGTAGCTGCGGCAATTAATTTGACAGAAAATGAAATCATTCTTAATCAAGTAAATATTATGTAATGGCAGAAATCCGGTTCAGCCTGAGTTTTTCGGATAAATTGGATGTAGGGCACCGCCTGAATGCGATGCCCTACTTTTTTTACTAAATGATTTCTCTTTTTAGAAGTTAATTTATCAATTCAAATTTCCATCCGATTTGATACCTAAAACGATGAAAGCCCTACCTCTCTTTCATCCTTACGGTTCCGAGACCGCGCCAGTGTGAATCAGGTATGTGATACAACCTATATACCCGTTTAACTGAAAAGTAATCCTTTTGCTTAATTGAAAAATAATTGGATTCAATAAGGTGGGGTAAAACGATGCTTTTGAAGAACTATCCTTTTCCTGGACAGTTGGTGCAGGTAAAAAATCCGTGAGAAGTATTTTCCGCTGTCTTGCTAATAAAAATTGTTAGACATTCGTTGCAATGTTTGGCAACTCTATTGCAGCATCGCCTTCATAGGCTGATGATCAATCCGCTTGGGATTGAGAAATATTATTATTCACTTAACGACCTCTAAAAAGAGCTACTAAATTGTTTAGTAAAAAACAAGATCCGCACATGCCAATTCTTGTCAGCTGCAGCTTCCAGTGATTGACTGCTGCGTGTTTTTCACTCAACAATCTCTAACTATACATCAAGTTTCTATCTATGTCAAATCATCATTGCTAATTTAATTTTTCCTGATTATCATGATTTGATTTTTTTTGCTCGACTTCTTGAAATATTGGCCCTGGAGGCTGTTCCGTATGTTTTAATACAAGCATGGGAAGCATCTTTTCAAAATCTCCAACTGTCAAAGGCTTTGCATAGTCTTTTAATTCGTAACCAATCATTCCATTCGACTCTAAAGTAGCCATTTTCACATCGTGAATGCTGGATACACCTTTTTGCCGAAGGTGCATTTCCAGTTCATCAACGGAAAATCTCAGTTTTTTTAAGTTATTGACCTGCAATTCACCATCTTCAATAAGAATGATTGAAGTACCTGTTAAGAAACGTTCAAAAAAATTAAATTTTATTTGCAGGAACTCCATGATAATTAAAATCAAAACAAATACGCTCGCTGCTACAATCGTGCGAAATACATCATGGTAAATGAATGGCTGAATAATGATTGAACCTACTGCAAAAATAATGACTGTTTGAGCCACATTCATTTGACTTATTGATTTCCTGCCAGCAATCCTCAGTAGAATGGTTCCTGTGAGGATCATTACGATGGCTTTCCAAATAACTTCAATCATCCTCTCACCCCACAGTTTTTAATGCTCCCACTTTACCGAATCTTTACTAGCGTTATTCGAGTCTTTTCTTAAGGCGAAAGTCAAGAAAGCTGTAGCCGGTGATACAAATGAATGTCCATGCTGCACCAGCTGTATAGCCCCCTACAATATCGCTAGGGTAATGGACGCCGAGATAAATCCTGCTGATTCCGATTGCCAGTACTAGTAGACTAACTAGAAGCACCCCCGCTGCTTTTGCCAATCTATGTTCGTACAGCTTGAATATAATGAATGCCAAGGCACCATAAAAGATAAACGATCCCATGGAGTGTCCACTCGGAAAACTGTATCCCTGTTCTTCAATGATAGGTTCAATATCTGGCCTTTGCCGTTGAAAAATGGACTTCAAAATCCAGTTGAATGCCCCGCCAAGTGAAACCGTAAATATGACATATAAACAAAGAAGGCGGTGCTTGAACAAGAACAGGATCAAAGCAGTTGCTATGCTCAAAATCATGATCCACCGGACCGATCCTAAAAATGATATACTGACCATCACCTTTGTCCAAAACGGAGACACATGCCCTTGTACCCCTGCAATAACGAAAGAATCGAAATGTCTGATCTCTGATTCGTTATAGTCATCGGCAATCTCCAAAAAAGACTTTGTAAAAATGATAATTAATGCTGCTATTATTCCGATTTTCACCCAAGTTTTTATATCTCTGCTAATCTGGATCACCTTTTCAATTTTATTAATGAACCTTCCTCACCTGATCACACGGTAAAGATTCACATTAATAAGTACCACAATTGGATAATGGGATAAACGTTTTACTGTTTATTCTGCTTTCTTCTTCCCGGTGGTTTTTCGCTTTGCTGCAGGTTTCTTTGTATTTTTAGGTTTGGATTGATCAATGGACGCCTGCAGCGCACTCATCAAATCACTTACATTCGTTTTCTTTTCCTTAGGTTTAGGCGTAACCACTTCTTTTCCTGCCTGTTTGGATTCAATCAACTTTAATAATTTTGAACGGTACTCATCTTCATATTTTTCAGGTTCGAATTTTGTTGTTAATTGATCAATTAAGAGGATGGCTGTCTCCAATTCCTTTTTTGATACATCACTTTTTTCAGGAACGTTAGGTACGTCCTCAACACTTCTCACTTCATCCGGAAAGTGGATGGTTTCCATCAATAGCGTATTATTATATACCCTGATGACAGCAAGCTGTTCTTTTGAACGCATGACAATTTTAGCGATCCCTGCCTTTTTGGTTTCAGTGAGAGCCTCCCTTAATAAGGAGTATGCTTTTAGGCCCGTATCATTTGGCGACATATAATAGCTTCTGTTGAAATAGATTGGGTCAATTTCAGTCATTTTTATAAAATCAACAATCTCTACCGCTTTTTCTTCAGTAGCTTTTTTTAATTCATTCAACTCTTCATCTTCTAATACAATAAATTTCCCTTTGGTTGCTTCGTATCCCTTCACAATATCATCCGGTGACAATTCCTCTTCACATACAGGACATATTTTTTCATATTTGATGGGTGTATGGCATTTTTTATGAAGTGAACGCAGCTTAATGTCCTTATCCTCTGTAGCTGCATGGAGTTTAATGGGGATGTTGACCAGTCCAAAACTGATGCTCCCTTTCCAAATTGTGTGCATGACAGATTCCCCTGCTTTCGTTTTCTTTTAATTTGGGGTAAATTCATAAATTTTCATACTGATCAAGTTTTGGAAATAGAGACAGCCAATTAGGAAACACTAATTAAGGGTGATAAATTTGAAACCGATGCTTCCAACTTTGACATTTAATCCTTCTCCAGCTGGAAATTGGTCTTATGAAATAAAATATGATGGTTTCAGAGCCATACTCTATCTGGACAGGAATAGTATTTCTTTAATAAGCAGAAATGGGAAAGAGCTTCTCCCTCAATTCCCTGAAATAAAAACATATTTGGAAAATCATACTTCCATAATCCAAAACCAACTGCCGATGGTCTTGGATTGCGAATTGGTTTTATTAAAAAACCCATATGCTTCAGATTTTGCATGTCTTCAGGTACGGGGAAGAATGAAGTCTGCCTCTAAAATTCAAGAAGCATCTCAAAAAAGGCCTTCCCGGCTTATGGTTTTTGACATGCTTCATGTAAAGGGAGCGGATTTGTTCAATAAACCGTATTCCATGAGAAGGAAGCGTCTGGAAGATTTATTTCAAACCTGGGATTTAGAACCTGAATCCTTAATCAAATTGGCAGCGACCTTTCAAACGATTCAAGATATATGGCCGATTGTTGATTTATATGGGAGCGAAGGCATCGTCATCAAAAAAACCAACAGCTTGTGGTTTTCTGGAAAACGGAGTGCTGAATGGCTTAAGTTCAAAAACTGGAATACTCTCTCATGTTTCATTTCAGGCTATTCAACAAAGAACGGTTATTATGAAATATCCATATATAAAGAAGGCAAGGTCTGCAGAATAGGGCAGTTCTTATCAGGTGCTTCTCCTGAACAAAAGAACGCATTAAATGATGTGATTCACTCCAACGGGATAAAAAAAGAAGATGGAATCATTGAAATTCCACCTGGAATCTGCGTTGATATCTATTACTTAGAAATGATGGATAACGAACTAAGGGAGCCAAGGCTGAAAGACTTTCGCTTTGATTTGAAACCTGAAGACTGCACGTTTAAAAAACTCCTTTTCGATTCTCAAAATTTCCCTAAAAAATCAACACTCACTCATTTAGATAAACCTTTGTGGGAAAAACCCGCCATTGATAAGTTGATGTATTTATCCTATCTTAGAAAAATTGCACCATATATCCTTCCGTACCTCAAAGATCGGGAATTAACAGTAATTCGACTGCCGCATGGGATAAACGGAGAATCCTTTTTTCAGAAAAATTGTCCTGAATACGCTCCCGAATACATCAAAACGCATAAAAATGACAATATCAATTATATTCTCTGCAATGACTTAGCATCTTTGATATGGCTCGGAAATCAATTGGCTATTGAGTTCCACATCCCTTTTACACAGGCTGGCAACTCTTTTCCTGAAGAAATCGTTTTTGACCTTGATCCACCTGGCAGGGAATATTTCCATCTTGCTGTTTCTGCCGCCCTCAAGCTGAAAGAACTATTCGACGGGATGAGCCTGATCAGCTTTGTAAAAACTTCAGGAAATAAAGGGCTGCAAGTATTTGTTCCGCTGCCTTCCCAAAAGTTCACGTGGGAAGAAACTAGACTGTTCACCGAATTTATTGCGAAATATCTAGTCACAAACCACTCTGAACAGTTTACGATAGAACGCCTAAAGAAAAATCGAGGGAAGCGGCTTTATTTTGATTACATACAGCACGCCGAGGGCAAGACCATCATTGCCCCCTACTCAGTGCGGGCAAATGCAGATGCACTGCTCTCTGCTCCTTTATTCTGGTCTGACGTTTCTGCTGAACTTAACATCGAAGATTATACAATGGATTCTGTCTTACACTCCCTCAAAAAAAGAGGCTGCCCTTTCTCCACTTATTTCCAAAGCAAAAAAAGACAGCCGTTTTCCCCTATCCTGGAGTTTTTAAAAAAGGGAGGAAATTAATCCTCCCTTAACATACATTTCAATTAAAAAAGATTTTTTCTTCCAGATAATTCTTCACTTCTTCGCTTAGCCTCTCGTATTGCCCCTGTTCCTCGAATTCCTTTTTATCAAGAACAGTGAAGTCCTCAGGCATTTTCACATCCAATTCCACAGATGCCTGGAATAGATACGTGGCATTTCCAATCAAGCGGATTGAATATTTGCCGGTCTCCTCATTTTTTACAATCTTACATTGTACTTTGCCGCCGTTATTAAACACTTCAATAGCCTCTTCTGCAGAATTGATTTTTAGCATAGTGGAAATCAAGCTTGAAGCAGACATAGCTGTACCGCAAGCATTTGTAAATCCTACGCCTCTTTCAAACGTTCTGACATAGATTTTCTGCGGATCCAGACTATGAACAAAGCTGACGTTCACACCATCAGGAAATAGATCATTAGGTCCATTCACATATTCAGAAATGACTTTTTGTTCATTTGACCGAATAGCATCAGTGTCTACAAAGCTTATTAAGTGTGGATTGGGAACTGCAACGGCTGAAAACATCAATTCCTCTGAAAGCTGCGGCACCATTTCATTCAATAATGTTTCTTTATCCAAGTTCATAGGCAGGGCCTGCAAATCAAAAAGGACAGGGGAGATTTCAACACTATAAGTAGGAATCTCTTCAAATAAGGGCTGCGAAGCTTCAACTGTCAAATCAGCCTTCATTGTCTCAATAAGCAATTTATCTTTTTTCGTCAGTTCTGATACGTATCTTGCCACGCATCTCAGCCCATTTCCACACATTGACGCTTCGGATCCATCAGAATTGAATACTCTCATTCTCGCATCTGCATGTTGACTCCCTATAACAAAGAGGATACCGTCTGCACCCAGTGAAGACTTTCTGTCACAAAGAGCAATGGCTAAATTTTGCCGATCCTCCTCTGAAAATTGGTACTTATGAGTCATCTCATCTATTAATAAGAAGTCATTTTCAGAACCATGGCACTTATAAAGCTGGATATTCATTATAATAAACCTCCGAATTTTATACACTTACAAAGTATTCTTTATGTTTATAGATTGCCACAAGACAGGCCTGAATTCAATAAATTGCTTCTCATTCCCCTCTGCAAATGGAACTTCCCGCTGAATTCGCATTTTACAGACAATCCCAATTCCGTGTATAACTATAGGAATAATTCCTACAGTTATAAAGAAAGTTCTGAATTTTATGATATCATTTCCGTAAAGAGGAGGGATACATAATGACATTAAAAAACAAATGGATGTCAGCGGCAAGTGCAGTTGTATTATCAGCAAGTTTATTATCAGTTGGAGGTGCCGCTTCGGCGAAAGAATCAGACCCGGCAGCAAATGTGAAGGCTGATTCGAAAATCAATTGGAGCGAACAATTTTCCGGAAAGGTTCCATCATTTGCTAGAGGAAAGTTAAGCAGCAAAAGTGTTCACAATGAGAAGGATGTTAAGAAATTCTTTAAAGAAAACAAGGATTTATTTAAAATCGATCCAGACATGAAACTCACTTTTGTTAAGCAAGAAACGGACAAGCTTGGCATGACCCACTACACATTTGTTCCATCCATCCAAAATGTCCCTATTGATACTTCCAGAGTCATGGTCCATACAGACAAAGACGGAAATGTAGTTGCTGTGAATGGGGAGCTTCATCCAGGAGCCCCTGATAAAGTGAAACAATCGAAAAAATTATCCAAAAAAGATGCGTTGACAGCCGCTTGGAAAGAAATTGGAGTAGATAAATCGCAGGCGGACAAAAAAGTGAAGACGCTAAAGGGAGAAAAAAGCACCCTTACGGAAAAATCTGATCTTGTCGTCTTCAACAAGGATGACCAATATACTTTGGCATATCATGTACAGCTGCAATTTGCAGAACCATATCCGGCAAACTGGCAAATCTGGGTGAATGCTGAAGACGGATCAATCTTAAAATCCATCAATCAAGTCAATGATGCCACAGGAACCGGAACTGGCGTCCTTGGGGATACAAAATCTGTCAATACGTACTACTATAACAGCACTTATTATTTATTTGATATCTCTAAACCAATGAATGGCGTAATCGAAACGCTGGATAACTATAATGGCGGGGATTCTTATCTCCCTGGCTACTACATCACAGAGACTACTAATAAATTTACGAAAGAAAGAGAAAAAGCAGCGGTAGATGCCCACTATTATGCGGGCAAAGTATTTGATTTCTACTATAATAATTTCGGCCGCGTAAGCTGGGATAATCAAGGATCTGACATCACATCAACTGTCCATTACGGCAGCAATTATAATAATGCTGCATGGATCGGAAACCAAATGATTTATGGCGATGGCGACGGTTCAACTTTCACGTATTTATCAGGGGCCAATGATGTCGTAGCCCACGAGTTGACTCATGCAGTGACGCAAACCACAGCAGGATTGAATTATGAAAATCAGCCGGGTGCATTGAATGAATCCTTCTCTGATGTATTTGGATACTTCCTTGATCCGGGCGATTGGCTGATGGGCGAAGACGTTTACACGCCGTATAAGAGCGGCGATGCCCTTCGCAGCCTATCCAATCCTCCGCTTTATGGACAACCAGATAATATGAGCAATTATCAAAACCTGCCTAATACATCCGCTGGAGATTGGGGAGGCGTGCATACCAATAGTGGAATCCCGAATAAAGCAGCATACTATACTGTCAACAATGTTGGATTGGCAAAAGCAGAACAAATCTACTATCGTGCACTTACTGTCTATATGACTCCTAACAGCACATTCTCTGATGCAAGGGCTGCACTTGTTCAATCTGCACAAGATCTTTACGGCTCTTCGACAGCATCTTCTGTAGCTGCTGCATGGAACAATGTAGGTGTTTATTAATAGATTCATAGGGTATAATAAAAAGGCTGCAATTTTGCAGCCTTTTTTACATTTTTATATGTAGGTGAAGAAAAATGGTTCTTCAAGAAAATGCTTACCGATTTCAGTTTACAATCAGAGAAGTAAGAGATGAAACGGATCAAAATTTAGAACAGAAAATCGTTTTGGTCGACACCGTCATCACTTTTAAAGATGGGCGATGTTTGTATGATGGCCATCTCAGAGTCAAGTGCAATGCATTCGGCATCTATCCCTTCCCTGCTGATATTGCCAAAGCGGCATCGAACCCTTCCCTTAGGCAGACTATATCATTTCAGCTTAAGCGTTTCATACGTCCAGCAAAACCATTTTTATAAAATCAAGGAACAAGCAGGAGATCATCCTTCAGCAGCTCTTCTGCCCAAGAACATGAAAATGTGTAAAACTCAAAAAGCTTGGCCGGGTCAGAGTTGATTTTCCCTGATAATACAAATACCTTCTCCCATTCTGCTTTTTCCACAGCTATCACCAAATCCAAAACGTCCTTAAGATCATTCTCTTTCCCTTTCAATGCGTCACTGATGATATCCATCAGCGGCAGTTCCTTTACGATATGCTCCATCGGCATCGACAGGATTGCATCAAGCATAGAAAACATACCCGTCAAAAAGTACATAGAAGATTTTTTTTCCTCTTTTTTGTTGCCTGCAATCAGTTCGCACATTTTTGCCCTGGTAAGGCATGTTCTGATTATTTCTTCTGACATCTTGTTTTCCAAAGTATTTTTTTCCCTGACCGCTAACACATAAATCCACTTTTGAATTTCGATCAGCCCAAGCAAGACAATGGCTTGCCTGATGGAAGAGATTTTTTGCTTTGGCCTGTATGCAGGAGAGTTGATGAGGCGAAGCAATTTATAGGAAAGTGATACATCCTGTTCAATTAAATTTGTAATGATTTGAATATTGGGCTCCGAAACGGATAAATTCTGGATTACACTATAATAGGAATGAAAATAAGCAGGGACGTCATGTGAAGATAAGATGATCGGCTTACTGAAAAAATAACCTTGGAAATAAGAATAGCCCTTCTTCTTTGCCTCATGGTATTCTCCCATTGTCTCCACTTTTTCAGCAAGGAGTTTCACATTCAACAGCTTGGCAAGAGCCTCGATTTCTGTACGTTTTTCAACGGATGTATTCAAGAAATCAACTTTTATTATATCTGCCAGCCTCATCAATTCATGATGATCTTCACTATTCTCATACAAAATAAAATCATCCAACGCAATTTGGTACCCTTGTGACTTTAATTCCCGGCAAATTTGCAGGATGCTTTTGGAAGGCGTGACATCTTCCAGAATTTCTACGACTATTTCCCTCGGCCTGAAGTAAGCAGGGACTTTAAGCATCAACAGATTTTGCGTAAAATTGATAAAACACGGTTTGCCATTAGATAATTTATCGATCCCTATGGAAAGAAAACTATTGATCAGCACTTCTGCAGTGGCTTGGTCTCCATTAATAGATGGAAATTCATTTTGGTGATTTCTTCTATAGAGCAGCTCATAAGCGATTGTTTCTTCTTTTGAATTAAAGATTGGCTGCCTTGCAACAAAAACTTCCATACCCTTCTTCCTTTCCACAGAACCGGACGATTTTTGTCTTAAAATGTAAAAATCGAACGAAGATTAATTCATACTTTCAGAATACCAAATTTTTCAGATAAGTCCATCCTTTTCTATGGAATTTAATGTAAAAAAGACAGCCCCTTAAAGAGACTGTCTTCTATCAACTAAATATAATGAATAATAAAATTCACCAGGAACAATCCAGCAATGATATAAAGCACTGCAGAAACTTCCTTTGCCCGTCCTATAGCAAGTTTCAAAATCGGATAAAGGATAAACCCGATGGCAATCCCATCCGCGATGCTATAAGTAAAAGGAATCATCGCAATGATGAATATAGAAGGAAATGCTTCTGTTAAATCGCTGAAGTTCAAAGTTCGAATATTTTCAATCATAAGGCCGCCGATGATCATTAAGATAGGCGCAACAGCATTATCCGGCATCATCTTGATATATGGAATGAATAAAATCGAGGTCAGGAACAATACGCCGGTAGTGACGGCAGTGAGCCCCGTTCTCCCTCCTGCTGCAATTGCCGCACTGCTTTCTACGGTAGAGACCGTAGGACTTGAACCAAGTAGTCCGGATAAAAGAGCAGAGATGCCATTTGACTGAAACGCACGCTCAAATTTATGAGGCTGGCCCATAAATTTGGTATGCCCATGCACTAGCCCGATATTTTCAAATACCAGAACCATTGTTATGGAAAAAGCAGCTACCCAAAATGGAAAGGATGCCAATTTGTCAAAAGACATGGCCCCGAATACATCCTTATAAGCCACAACCGAAAATCGAACGGATTCTTGGTGAGGCAGCAGGCCGAATATCCATGCAATACCAGTACCTATCAAAATGCTCCAAAGAAAGTTCCCCTTAACATTGCGTAAAAAAAGAACAATCGCAATGACAAAAGTCAGAATTGTAGCAAGCACCTTTCCCGAACTGAAATCACCGAGAGCGATGATCGAGCTGGTTCCCCGAATGACAATGCCGCCTTTTTCCAAACCTATCAGCAATAGAAAAAAGCCCAGACCAATGGTAATTGAATCCTTTAATGATTGTGGAATCGCATTGCTCATCATTCTTGTCAATGGGGTAAAGGAAATAACGGTAAATGCAGCACCTGAAATAAATACCACGGCTAAAGCTTCCTGCCATGTAAACCCCATTGATTGAACAAGCGTATAGGTAAACAATGCATTGATCCCCATCCCTGGCACAAGAAGGATTGGCGCATTCGCCCAAAATCCCATCACCATGCATCCAGCAAAAGACGTGAGGATAGTGGCAAGCACAGCTCCTTCAATAGGAATTCCTGCTTCTGCGAGAATGAATGAATTCACTGCAATAATATAAACGATTGTAAAAAAACCGATTAATCCAGCCATCATTTCATTTCGCGCTGTGGTATCATGACGTTTTAAATCAAAAACACCCTTTGGAAATAATTGCTTCATATTAAACCTTCTATTTAATTGTCCCTCTCCCTACCCGCTTTCCCTTCCGCAGAAGGTAAGCCACAAATAAAAATTTTAGCAGATAGTGAACCGTTTGCCAACGTATTTAAGCACGGTTATAGGAATATTTGTTTTAGGCAGCGGATTGATCAACTTTCAAAGGTTTTATAAAGGTTTGCCATTTCAATTGCAGTGACCCCGGCTTCCCATCCTTTATTTCCAGCTTTTGTGCCTGCACGTTCAATCGCCTGTTCTATCGTGTCTGTTGTCAGCACACCGAATACAACTGGAACCCCGCTATTCATCCCGGCGCTCGATACTCCTTTAGCCACTTCGCTGCTTACATAGTCAAAATGCGGTGTTGCTCCCCTGATGACAGTCCCAAGCGTAATAACTGCATCATATTTTTTGGTATCTGCCAGCTTCTTCGCTGTAAGAGGGATTTCAAATGCTCCTGGAACCCACGCTATATCGACGTCTTCCATATTGACTCCATGTCTTTTCAGGGCATCTTCAGCACCGCTTAAAAGCTTCCCTGTTATAAATTCATTGAACCTTGAAACGATGATTCCCACCTTTAATCCTGTTCCGACCAAATTGCCTTCATAAATATTTTTCATCTTGATTCATCCTCCTTAAAATTCAATAAATGGCCAAGCTTTTCAACTTTAGTCTTTAAATATTTCTCGTTTGATTCGCTGCTTGGCATTTGTATGGGGACACGTTCGACTACTTGCAGACCGTGCCCCTTTAATCCAGATATTTTTCTTGGGTTATTCGTCAACAATTTGATTTCTCTTACACCGAGCTCTTTTAATATTTGGGCCCCTATACCATAATCCCTCAGATCATCTGCAAATCCCAATTTATGATTTGCTTCAACGGTGTCATAACCCTGTTCCTGCAGTTGATAAGCTTTCATTTTATTGATCAGTCCGATGCCTCTGCCTTCTTGCCTCATGTACAAAAGAATCCCGGTTCCGGCTTTTTCTATCTGATGCAGAGCAGCTTCGAGCTGGGGACCGCAGTCACATCTCTCTGAGCCGAAAACGTCGCCAGTCAAACACTCTGAATGAACCCTTAATAGTACTGGTTCATCTCCGTTTATTTCCCCTTTCACCAATGCTACATGCTCTTGTCCCGTCAATACCTCTGTGAATCCGACTGCTTTAAAATCCCCATATTTCGTAGGCAGCTTTATTTCAACTTCCCTCTTAATGAGAACCTCCCTTTTTCTCCGGTATTCAATTAAATCTTTGATCGTAATCATCTTCAATTGATGTTTTCGTGCAATCCCCTCTAAATCGGGGACTCTCGCCATTTCACCATTTTCTTTCATTATTTCGCAGATGGCTCCACCTGATTTTGCCCCTGCTAATTTAGCCAAATCAACAGCCGCTTCTGTATGTCCCGCCCTGCGCAGCACTCCTCCCTCTTTAGCTACAAGAGGAAAAACATGGCCAGGACGTTTGAAATCGGACGGCCTTGCCTCGTCATCCATCATCTTGGAGATGGTGTGCGCACGTTCAAAAGCACTGATACCGGTTGTAGTATCGATATGGTCTACTGAAACTGTAAAGGCAGTGCCATGGGAATCGGTATTTTGTTCAGTCATGGGTAAAAGGTTCAATTGCTCTGCTCTTTCTTCTGCTATTGGCACACATAAGAGCCCTCTTCCTTCCGTAACCATAAAATTAACAATTTCCGGAGTGATCCCTTCAGCCAATGCGACAAAATCTCCTTCATTCTCTCTATCTTCATCATCAACGACAATGATGACTTTTCCCTTTTTTAGATCTTCTATTGCTTCTTCGATTGTATGAAACATATAATTTCACCTCATTTTATAAGGCTCTTTTCTCAAAGTTTGCTGCTTTAGCCATTAAAGCAGGTTCACTAATGCAATCAAAATAGTGTATTAAGCTAGAAAAGAGCCTGGATACTATATTGCAACGCACCAAACAGCTAATTCGACGTTAAAATCGGCAGTAAGATTTTAACAACAATTGTTGCGAAAACAGCTTTTTATAAGAAGCCCTTTTCACTTAAGTAATCAAGCGTAATGCCTGATGAAGGGGATGGGCTTTCTTTGGCCGTCACAAGACGTTCCAAATATTTTGCCAGCATGTCACATTCGATATTGACTGCTTGCCCGACCTTTTTATTGCTGATAATGGTTTGATGCCTTGTATGGGGGATCAAGGAAATTGTAATGGAATTACTACTCACCTTAAAGACAGTCAAAGAAGTTCCATCCACTGCCACAGAGCCTTTTTCCATTACGTATTTCATGCACTTCCCATCAAGCTCTATCGTCATATAAAGGGCATTTTCAACCATGTCTGTCTTTATGATTTTTCCGGTGCAATCGACATGCCCCGATACAAAATGACCTCCAAGTCTTCCATTTGCACTTAGAGCTCTTTCGAGATTGACGTTTGACTGGGGCTGAAGATCTTTAAGTGATGTATGGATGAATGTTTCCGGCATGACATCCGCTTCAAATTCACTATCCTTGAAAGAAGTGATTGTCAAACAGACGCCATTGACGGAAATACTGTCCCCTAAACGAGCATCCTGAAGCACTTTTCTTGCTTCAATTACCAATTTCATCGAATAAGCTTTTCTTTCAATTTGTTTGATTTTCCCAATTTCTTCTATAATTCCTGTGAACATGTATTCACCACCTTCGCTAAAGGCTTGGCAATAATTTTGATATCTGGACCAATTCTTTCGACATGGCTGAATTCAATTGGGGTGGATTGTTCCATCCTTTCAAATGAATCCCCGCCTATAAATGGAATCGATTGATTCCCACCAAGAATCTTGGGTGCGAGATAGCAATGCAATTCCTGAAATAAACCTCCTCTGATGAAAGAGGTATGTATTTTACTTCCTCCTTCAACATATAAAGAAATAATATTCAGCTCTCCAAGCCAATCCAATAATTCCTCTAAATGAATGGATTCGGAAGGAAACCTTTTCACCTGGATGCCTTGGCTGCTAATCCACTTTTCTTTATCGATAGAAGCATTTTTGGCGCATATCACAATTGTCCTAGCGTTTTTATCAGTAAGAACATTTGCATCCTCCCTTATAGAAAGTGAGGTGTCTAAAATAATACGAATGGGATTTCTTCCGCCTCGGGGCAGTCTGGCGGTGAGCAAGGGGTTATCTTTATTGACGGTATTGATGCCTGTTAATATAGCATCATGCAGATGCCTTGATTCATGGACGTCCATCCTGGCTTCCTCTGAAGTGATCCATTTACTATCACCGGTGAATGAAGCAGATTTTCCGTCTAATGTCAGGGCAGTCTTAACTGTTACAAAAGGTTTTTTGTGCTTGATAAAATAAAAAAACATTCTATTGATTTCCCACGCTTCTTCTGCACATAATCCTACATTTACCTCGATGCCTGCTTTTTGCAGAATCTCCATTCCTTTGCCTGAAACTAAGGGATTGGGATCCAAAACGGCAATGAATACCCGGCTAATTCCAGCAGCTATAATCGCTTCTGCACAAGGTGGTGTTTTCCCGTAATGTGAACAAGGTTCAAGGGTCACGTATAAATCGGCACCGTCGGCATTTTTTCCAACCTGAGCCAGGGCGTGGATTTCAGCATGTTCAGTTCCAGCTTTTAAATGAGCACCCATTCCGGCTACAGCGCCATCTTTGACAATGACGCAGCCAACAGATGGATTGGGACTCGTCTGACCTAATGTTTGTGCGGCCATAGAGACTGCAAGCTTCATATAGGCTTCTGATCCAAGCATGTTTTCACCTCCGTTTCAACATAAAAATAACCCCGGAAAAAAGTTTCCGGGGCGCATAGACATACTTAAATAAGCGTTAAAATTCATCATTTTTAACGCTATGTTCCTTCTCCCATCCAGACTTTCACTGTCGGCTTTGGAGTTTCACCAAATCCACCGTTATCCTAAAACAACGGGTCACGGACTGAGAGGACTTGATCCTCATCACCGCCGGTAGGGAATTTCACCCTGCCCCGAAGGAATCCTATTCGATTACCCTCATTATCAAGGTAAAATAAAATATTTGTCAAGGACAAGCCTTTTGGAAAACAGGTCCTCCTTCTAAAAATCAAGCTATCATCTTCCTGCACGCCTCTGCACAATAAGAGCACGCTTTTGCACAGTCAATGCAATGGCGGTGATCGTGCTTTTTACATTCCTCAGCGCATTCTTCACAGATCGAAGCACATAATTCGCATATTTTTAAAACAAATTTACTGCTTCTTTGCATCGAATTTACTGCAAGTGTGCAGATTTCAGCACACTCTCTATCCAATTCGATGCACCTTCTTACCATCCCTATATTTTCTTCCTTTAGGCAAGCGTGATAGCATACATTACAAGCTTCAATACATTTCAGGCAAGCCTCTATACAGACGTCAAAATTAGCATTCATGGCTGCATCCTCCCTTAAAATGATCCTGATGAATTTACTTTCACCAAAAGGGCCAAATTTAAACAGGAAATGCAGTTATCGATCCCGATTGAACCATAAGCAAATCAAAAGGGAAACTACCAGCCACTGTTCCTTTTCACTTGTCTTTTCATTAAAGGATAAAATAGGCGTATTTACAGGGAAAAGCTTTTGAATGCTCAAAGGCATGTATCCTTTAGACAACTCGGCCACTTTTCGATTATTGATTACAAAGCTCTGTCCGTTCCCTTGTTTTTGAATTTCAACCACGTCATTTCCACATTCAAAAACAGCAGCCTTTCGATTATTCCTTAAATATTTCAATGAAAATGAATTTTCACCGAAAACAACACTTAACCGGTATGTGTTCGGATTTAACTTTATCTCTCCGACTGCTTGTCCATCTCTCTTTTTCACTATGAAGGAATTCGTTTTCCATTCTTTAAAGGAAGCGGGAGTGAGCCAATTCCACCATCCAGGAAAATTATCTTTTATTTCAAACTCGCATAGTCCCATATACGAAAAAAATTTCAGGCTGAACCCTGGGGATGGATCTTTGATGAGCAGATATTCCCTTCGATCCCCCACGTCTTCCTGGATGCGGGCCGCTGCTGTTTCATCCATCGGAAAGGGTTTCGTTGAAGACAATCGACTCGCATAATAGATATACTTTATTACACTTCCAAATAAAACAGCGTTAAGGATAACAATCAAGATAAGGAAAATGGTTCCCGGAATGTGAAAATGATAATCGATTAAAAAAACGAAAGCGGCCATTAATGAATATAAGACCACTTGATAGAGGTATAGAGCTGTCTGCTTCCTGAAATAATCTTTTATATTCATTGAATCCCTCAAATACAAACTGTTTTTCATATTATACGGCTCTACTAAGCCAATTATGATAGAGAGATTCTTACACTGTTAATAATAGCTGGAACAGCTGTCGATTTTCGTACAGCACCTAGTAGGCAGATACTATTTCTTTTTTTGAAAAAGCCTTAATGGACTCAATTTTTTCTTGAGCATCGTCGTATCCTTGCAAATATAGACTCTCCAGTTTTTTAGGGTTCCGTTCCACCCTGCTGACCTTCAAGGGCTCGTTCGGACGAATAATAATGGTATTTCCCTTAGTCTCTTCTTCCTCAAGGAGAGCAATCGTTTGATTATACTTTTCATAGCGCTCCATCATTGCTTTCATTAAGCCCGTATAGTGAGGATATTTTTTCTTTACTAAGAAGTTGAATCTAGAAGGTTTCTTTAGATATCCCTTATTTCTTGTCAGCACCACAACATTCCTGGTATATCCATCATTTTGCGCTTTTTTGATTGGAATCGGATCACTGATCCCACCGTCCAGCAAAATCTTATTTTTAAAATGAATCTCCTTGGCTACAAAAGGAAGAGAACTTGAAGCACGTATAGCTGAAAGAAGGTTTTCTGCGTAATCGTGTTTATGCAGATAAACTGCGTCTCCAGTCATGCAGTCTGTAGCCCCAATCACAAATTCTGCCTCATTTTGAAAGAAGGCATTATAATCGAATGGAACGATTTTATTTGGTATTTCGTCAAAAATATAATCCATCCCGAATAACTCTCGGTCTCTCCAATAATTTCTCCAAGAGATATATTTGGGATCTCTAATGAAACCAATGTTCACCTGTTTATTTCTTCCTTTTTGTTTAGAAAGAAAAGAAGCTGCATTGCATGCCCCTGCCGAAACTCCCACTACGTAAGGAAACTCTATATCATTTTCGAGAAAACATTCCAGAACGCCTGCAGTATAAACACCTCTCATCCCTCCGCCTTCAAGGACGAGACCAAGGTCAGATAGAAACATCTCATTCACTCCTTCCAAAATAGTTAGTTGTATTAAACAATTATTAAGACGACTCTATTTTCTCATAAAACTTATTCGAATCCAAAAAAATAAGCCCTCTATTTGCAGGACTTATTTCAAGTGATCATTATAATATTCGGAAAACAAGAGGAATTTTATATAGCTTTCCTTCATATGCTCGAATCGCAGCAATGATTGTAAAAATAAACGCCATGATTCCCAAAACCCAAAGCATCAAAACTCCTACAAGGACAAAAATCAAAATGGAGCTGATCAATGTGTAGACGGCATATGAAATCAAAAAATTAAAATATTCCCGGCCGTAATAATCTACAAAATCCGAGTCGTTCTTCTTGAGCAGCCAGATCACCAGCGGCCCGATAAAAGTTGTAAAAAAGCTTAGAACATATATTCCAGCAGCCCATAATCTTTCTTCATTCGTTGGCATTTACATTCTCCTTCTTTGTCGGTAGGTTCATGATTCCGAGGAGAAATTCACAGGTCCTCAAAAATCTATTTTCTTTTACTACTGTATACGATTCAGCTTTCTAAAAGATTCAATGTGATTGTTTTTTTCATTATTTTTTTGTTCTTCACTCTAAAACATGAAAATAGGATTCTATTATAGGATTGTCCTTTGAGGAGTGAATATCATGTCTAACTTACAGTCGTTTATTTTAGGAATTATACAAGGATTGACGGAGTTTTTGCCCATTTCCAGTACCGGGCATTTGTATTTAGGGCGGCATCTTTTTCACCTTGATGACGCTGGTATATTCTTGGATACCATGCTCCATATCGGAACCTTGCTTGCGGTGATGATCGTCTATAAAGATATTTTATGGAAGATGGTCCGTAAGCCATTCAGCCGATTGACCGGGATCATGATCATCGGAACTCTTCCTGCAGTCGCGGCAGGGCTGCTTTTCGAGGACTTTTTTGATTCCATTTCAAAGTCCGGCATCACCATCGGTTGGGAGTTCCTTGCAACAGGAGTGGTCCTTTGGCTCGCAGATGGGGTTAAGAATGGGTCTAAAAACTTGGAGTCAATTTCTTATTTTGATGCATTTTTTATCGGAGCATTTCAGGCAGCAGCGATCTTTCCTGCACTATCCCGCTCAGGCTTGACGATAGCTGCCGGGCTCTTCAGAAAACTCGATAGGGAAACAGCTGCCTACTTTTCATTTTTATTGTCCATCCCTGCAATTGCGGGAGGAGTTGTATTTCAAGGAAAGGAGCTTTTCACTTCACAAGTGGAGACCGTGACTCTTACCAGTTTGATGACGGGGACTGTATCATCTGCATTGTTTGGCTATTTTGCTATAGTTGGGATGATCAATTTTTTAAAGAAGCGTTCCTTAAAAATTTTCGCCTGGTATGTCTGGATTCTTGGGGCCTTGATCCTTACTCTCCAATATACTCACCTTTTTTAAAAATGAATGGATTTTTCTCTCTTGACCGCATTAGAATTTGCTAAAATAGGTAAAAAATGCACCAATTAAGTGAGGACTAAACATGAATCATATACTATTAAAGAATGCTCATATCATCCCGGTTACCTTTGCCCCTATCCAGAATGGGGATGTTAGGATCGTGGATGGAAAAATTAAAGAAATTGGATTCGGCTTATTTCCTGAAACGAATCATGAGACCGTCATAGACTGCGGCGGAAGATACTTGCTGCCTGGATTTATTGATGCCCATACACATCTTGGACTTTATGATGAAGGCACCGGATGGGCAGGAAACGATGCAAATGAAACTGTCGAACCTCTGACACCACATATCCGTGCCATTGATGGCGTGTATCCATTAGATCCGGGATTCCAAGATGCGATCCGCTACGGCATCACGACCGTCGGGATAATGCCTGGCAGTGCCAACGTGATTGGTGGGACAACCTCTGTTATTAAAACTCATGGGAAAAATATTCGGAAGATGCTTTTAAAGGAAACTGCTGGTCTGAAGCTTGCCCTCGGCGAAAACCCTAAAAGGATACACAGCAACGGCAATAACGACAGCATTACAAGGATGGGGATCATGGGAATGCTGCGTGAAGCATTTTATAAAGCCAAATATTGTGATCATCCTGAAGACCTTCGTGTGGCCCCTCTAGTTAAGGCATTGAAAAAGGAAATACCAGTAAGGGTGCATGCCCATCGTGCAGATGATATTTTGTCTGCCCTCAGATTCGCTGAAGAATTTGACTTGGACTTGAGGATTGAGCACTGTACCGAGGGTCATCTCATTGCGGATGAATTAAAGGATCTAAACTTAAAGGTGTGCGTTGGGCCCACTTTGACAAGAAGATCGAAAGTGGAATTAAAAAACAAGACATGGAAGACCTATCAAGAATTGACCAAAAGAGGTGTTGAAGTGTCGATTACAACCGACCACCCCTACACGCCCGTTCAGTATCTGCCCGTTTGTGCAGCCCTTGCCGTAAGGGAAGGGCTGCCATTGCAAAAGGCGCTCGAAGGAATCACCATTCTTCCTGCCCGCAACTTAAAAGTGGATGATAGAATCGGCAGCATCGAAGAAGGAAAAGATGCAGATATTGTCCTATGGAACGGACATCCATTTGACTTTATGTCAAAGCCTGTCATGACAGTCATCAGCGGCGAAATCGCATTTTCGGATTTATAAGAAAAGCATGCAGTTTTTTGTCAAAAATTGGTGGAAAAACTTCAAGAAAAATTAACAATTTCACTATTCCCATTTCCTGATTTTTTTTGTATGATACAGAGGAAATAGATTTTAATTCAACACACAATTTTATACGCAATTGAGGGAAGGCAAATGGTGCGCCACCAGTGGTAATAATTTTTTCAGCTGGTCCTAGTGGGTTCGATTCCCACCCCGAAATTTTTTATGAAGTCTATGAAAAATTTCGAGGGTGGATCCTGCTTTGGACTGCTCTCATCGGGAGGGATTCTCATGCTTAAAAAGCGCGAGATATGCGGACAAGAATGCCACGTTCTGTTCGAGTTGATGACGCACCCTGATGTCTTCCCTTTTGTTCGCCAAAAAGCTTACTCTTACGATGAATTTGTCTTTCTGACAAAACAGACAATAGAAGCAGAGGAACAAGGGCAGCTGATCTCAAGAACCATTCTGGATGAATGGGGTGCACCAATCGGGACAATCAATCTGTTTGACATTGAAGATGGCGCAGGTTTCCTTGGGACATGGCTTGGAAAGCCGGCTCATGGAAAAGGCTACAACGCTATGGCAAAAGATGAATTTTTCAAAGAACTATTCTTTGAACTTGAAATCCAGACCATTTTTATGCGCATCAGAAAAGTGAACACAAGATCACGTAAGGCTGCCGAAAAATTGCCTTATGTCCTAAAAGCCAATGAATCCAGAAAATCGGTCTATGATCAACTCAATGCCGCAGAAGAAATATATGATTTATATGAAATACCAAAAGATCTTTTTACTCTTCATATCATGCGCCAGCCTGCGGAAGAAGACACACAGGTCCTGGAAGCATAAAAAGCAAAGCATCCGCTTTGCTTTTTTCTATTTCTGATTTATTCTTTTTCTGCTTCAGTAGGACCGAAATGTTCTTCGTATAAATTTCTCACAACAAATGTACGATACAACTCCAGTTTCTTTCTTTCGATAGGATGTTTAGTCAGTCCAATCGTTTTCAGCTGCTGAATAAACCATCCTTTTGAGTATCGGTAAGCCATATTTTTATACCCCTTTCCTATTGCTTGTCCATACAATATATGAGTGGAAAAAGGAAATATTCTAAATGGCATATATACACAAGGAAAAATTCTATTTGCACATATAGGACACTAATCATGATATAATTCATTCGTCTTCCGAAATTTTTAGAACCGAGGTCACCTTATGTATGAAACACACACATTAAAAGATAAAATTCAATTATTCATCAAAATATTGATTCCCATTTTGGTCACCCAGCTTGCCATGTTCTCAATGAATTTCCTTGATACAATGATGTCCGGCCAGTATTCAGCTAAAGATCTTGCCGGTGTTGCAATCGGTTCTTCATTATGGGTTCCAGTCTTTACTGGGCTGAGTGGAATCCTTCTTGCCATCACACCGATTGTCGCTCAATTAGCCGGGGCGAAAAATAAATCAGATGTGTCCTCCTCCGTCATTCAAGGCATCTATGTTGCAATTGTCATGGCCATTTTGGTGTTATTAATCGGCTCTGTGATCCTCGATCCCATTCTTGATCACATGAATGTAGAAAAGCATGTAAGGGTTATTTCACACGATTACCTTACTGCCCTATCTGCGGGTATGATCCCATTGTTTATCTATAACGTGCTGCGATCTTTCATTGATGCACTAGGCAAAACAAGGGTCTCTATGGCGATTACTCTTCTCTCCTTGCCAATCAACGCATTTTTTAATTATGTATTCATCTTTGGGAAATTTGGTTTCCCTGAACTCGGTGGAGTCGGTGCTGGCTATGCTTCTGCGATCACCTATTGGACCATTACGGGACTCGCAATGATTATCATTCATCTACGCAAGCCTTTTTCGGCCTATAAAGTGTTTTCCAAAACACAGCTCCCATCTTTTCGAGTATGGAAGGAAATTTTCAAAATCGGCATACCAATCGGCTTATCTATTTTTTTCGAAACAAGCATATTTTCTGCCGTAACCCTTTTAATGAGCGAATATAGTACGCTAATCATTGCTTCACATCAGGCTGCACTCAATTTTGCATCATTTCTATATATGATTCCCTTAAGTATTTCTATGGGGTTAACGATTGTTGTCGGATTTGAAGTAGGCGCCAAAAGATACGAAGACGCAAGGAAATATAGCTGGATCGGTCTTGTTTCTGCCATTGCCATGGCTATGGTCTGCGGAATATTTCTCTTTGGGTTCAAAGATCAAATTGCTTCAATATACAGTGGAAATAAGGAAGTCATTGCGTTAA
This sequence comes from Falsibacillus pallidus, assembly GCF_003350505.1. Classification (NCBI taxonomy): domain Bacteria; kingdom Bacillati; phylum Bacillota; class Bacilli; order Caryophanales; family Bacillaceae; genus Falsibacillus; species Falsibacillus pallidus. The sequence goes on along the minus strand of NZ_QQAY01000004.1, from coordinate 146,416 downwards.
CATCCCATTTTCTTCTTTATGCCGTGTTCTTTCAGCTTTCTGATGCCATCCAAGCACCTGTACAGGGTGCACTTAGGGGATATAAGGACGTAAATATAACTTTTATTATGGCATTGGTTTCGTATTGGGTCATCGGGCTCCCTGCAGGATACCTCCTTGCCAATCATACCAGCTTTGAAGCGTATGGCTATTGGCTTGGACTCATTATAGGACTGGCAGCTGGAGCCGTCACTTTATCCGCAAGGCTTCATATGGTACAAAAAAGAATGGCTCTTGCCAATGAATAAACAAAAAGGATATCCGTTTGCCGGATATCCTTTTTATTTTATTTCTTAACCGGTCATTACCTCTTCACTTGGATATTTAAAATTGGCTTTGTTTGGTTTTGCGATCAAAAATGCCAATGTCAGCGGCCCCAGTTTGCCTGCAAACATTACCAATATGATAATGATTTTCCCGAGAAACGATAAGGAACCTGTCAGTCCCATCGTAACGCCGACGGTACCAAAGGCTGATACCACTTCAAACAAAACTTTCACGAAGGATGCTTTTTCTGTAATGTTCAATAGAAAGACCGCCAATACGACAATGGAAATACTCGTGATCGTTATGGCCAAAGATTTCATTACGATATTTGGTTTAATGGTCCTTTTAAAAATGAAGACATCATCTTTTCCTCGAATAAAACTTATTACAGCCAAACCTATAACCAAAAAAGTGGTAAGTTTTATCCCTCCTCCGGTGGAGGCGCTCCCTGCACCAATAAACATTAATATCAGGAAGAGAAATATCGTGGATTCGTCCATGCTGCCGATATCTATTGTATTGAATCCTGCAGTCCTTGTTGTAATGGCTTGGAAATAGGATGTCCATAGCTTTTCTCCAAGCGGCAAAGGACCAAGTGTTTTAGAATTGCCATATTCAAATAAGAAAATAAAGGCCATTGAAACAATATTGATCACTATCGTTGAAACAATCATCATTTTGGAATGCAGACTCAGTTTAGACCAGCGCCTTTTGATGAACATGTCCACTAAAACTGTAAACCCTAATCCGCCAATGATGATTAATGTCGTAATGACAATATTGACTGTGGGATCACCTGCAAATTGCGTCAGGTTATCGCTCCATAAAGCGAAGCCTGCATTATTAAAGGCTGATATGGCATGAAAAAAGCTGTCAAACAATCCTTCTTTCCAGCCGAATAAGGGAACCCAACGAAAGGCCAGAACCACCATGGCAATCAATTCAATCGATAGAGAAAAGAGAAATAAATATTTAACCAGCTTGATGACTCCACCTATATTAATTTGATTCAGCGCTTGCTGAATGACCATCCGCTGCTTAATCCCTATCTTTTTCCCAAGCATGATATAGATGAGGACCGCAAAGGACATAATGCCCAACCCCCCTAGCTGAATAAGGACGGCAATGATGATTTCCCCTATCCTGGTAAATGTTTCAGGTGTATCTACCGTTCCAAGTCCAGTGACAGTCATGGCGGAAGTGCTCGTGAAAATCGCATCAATCCACGTTATCGATTGTTTTGTAGAGAACGGCAGTTTCAGTAAGACTGCCCCTGCCAATATAAAAAAGCCGAAAATCAAAAATAATAGCTGCGAAGGACTTAGTTTAAGTACTTTTTGTTTTAACATCTCTCGTTTACCAGCTTTCCCCGAATTGTAAAAATCTCTTTTAACTATAAAAGTTTTATGGCCGCATTTGCAGTATGATTATTGGTAAAATACTTTTCCAAGTACGTCTTTTCCCCCCGTCACCGGGATGATGCTGCCAGTGATGAAATCCGACTCTTCACTGCATAAAAAAGCAACCACCCTGGCAATATCCCCTCCTGTCCCAGGTCTTCCAACTGGAACAGAAGAGTCCTCTTCAAGACGGGCTTCCTTGACTCCTTTTTCCTTCCATTCCCCAATGATATCCCCCGGACAGATCATGTTTGCCGTGATGCCATTAGCCGCTTCTTCCAAAGCAATCGTTTTAGTCAATGAAGCCAAGCCTGTCTTGGCAGCAGCAAACGCAGACCGGTAAATCCAGCCGGGAGCTGTTTCAACCCGGTCAAATCCAAATGTGACCACCCTGCCCCATTTATTTTCTCTCATTATTGGAAGAATTTCTTTCATCAAGTAAAACGCACTATTCAGGTTCCCGTTAATCAGATATTGCCACTCTTCCGCTTCGTATTCAGCCAACGCCTTACGTTCTTTCACATACGGTCCGGCATTATGTATAATGACATCGAGCGATCCAAAGCGTTTGTTGACGGACTTTACTAAATCAACGCAATCCATTTGTATTGAAATGTCGCCCTGAAAAGCCGCAGATTCAACACCGAATTCTTTTTCAATCGTTTCTGATAATTCTTCGGCATCTTTTTTACTTGTATTAAAGTTCAATGCTATATTGAATCCTTCTGCTGCCAATGCAAAAGCAGTCTTTTTCCCGATTCCTTTTGCACCGCCTGTGATAAATGCTGTTTTTCTCATCATGCATACCCTCTCCAACTTACCATTTATCTCTTTATTTTCTTTAAAGTAAACGACTTTTTCAACTTTTGATATTCCCTCTTTGATAAATAGTTTAACCAATTTTATCATATATGTATTTATTTATCCCTTTTTATGAAAAATAGAAAAAGCAGCCTGAAGAATCAGGCTGCTTTTGTGGCTCAGTTGTTAAATTATTTTCCGATGAATTCTTGTGTCCAATAGTGGCCGTTTTCTACATATCCAACACCAATGTGAGTATAGTTAGGGTTTAGAATGTTTTCACGGTGTCCTTGAGAGTTCATCCATGCGTTCACTACTTCTTGTGGAGTCTGCTGACCCATGGCAATGTTTTCACCTGCAGATTGGTAGCTGATGCCATACTTCTTCATCATATCAAATGGAGAACCGTAAGTTGGGCTCTGATGATCGAAGTAGTTGTTTTTCTGCATGTCGGCAGATTTGTCACGCGCCATTTTGCTCAAAGCAGTATCTACTTTAAGTGGAGATAATCCGCGTTGTGTACGTTCTTTATTAGTAAGATCCACTACTTGCTGCTCATAAGCACTTAGAGCACCATTTTGTGCAGACGTATCCTTGGAAGTATCCGCTGCTTTCTGTTGTGTTTGAGTTTGTTGTTGTGCAGGAGCTTCAGCCTTTTGTGTTTGTGGCTGTTGAACTTGCTTTGGTGCTTGTTGAGTTTGTTGAGCTTGAGCCTGTTGAGCTTGTTGTGGAAGCTGTACTTTATAATCTACATTATATTTAGAAAGAATATTTTGAAGCCAAGCATTTGCATCTTGGACATTATTTGTTTGATATTGATAAGTTTGTACTTTAGTAGCTTGTGGGCAATTTGTATTTGAAGCTGCATCAGCTTTCCCGATTCCAGCTAGTGGAGATGCTAATAATGCTAGAGATGCTGCTGCAGAAAGAAGTGTCTTTTTATTCATAATAATGAATTCCTCCCTTAGTGTTTGTTGTTTCTGTCTTGCTACAACAAAATCATATCATGCGTTTCTTGTAATATTATTGGGAGGAATTTCATATATCGCTTAAGTTGAATCATATTATTTGATTTTCATAGAAATAGATTTTAAGACTGGCTGTCAATGTCAGAAGAATACTAGGGTTTGAGAATATCGAGATGGAATGACTTACATTTCATCTAAAGTAAATAATACGAAGTGAATCCAGATTTTAACGAGAATCAAGTATTGACACATTCTCTGAAACGCAGGATATATTACTTATATTACACATCCATTACAAAAGTAACGTTTATTTACGGGTTTCCAAGCCGCTTTTAACATATTTCTCCTAAATTTTGCAAAATAACCATTTCATTTGATTTAGTTCTTTTTGATTTCTTCCAATACCTCAATATGCAGCGCCATTAAATCATATTTTTGAATGGTCGTAAGATTCGATTCCTTTACCCTTTTCATGGCAAAGTAAAACTTTTCTTCTTTAGTCTTACGAATCCGTGGATGGCTGTTCTCATCGAGCAGCTCTCTTTTAATCGCTTCTTCTAAAATTTCCATCGCTGAAAATTCCCCAGTCTCCAGAAGACGATTGTTCCATATGTTTCTATAGGCTGATAATAGTTCATCAAAGTTCATTACTGCATCCCCTTTTCACATAAAATTTTTATACAGTGAAATACTAACAAAAATACATATAGGAGGTTTTTAAAATGGCCACACCATATCGTTGTCCAAACTGTAAAACGAATAGAACACGCTTCAATATTATACAACAGGTCGCCCACCCGGTTAAACTGGATCCGCATACCGGAGATGTCTTACAGCAATACGAAAACAACGATCTTGAGCCGTTCCATATGGCTTATAAAGGTCCTGAGAATAAGATTCAATGTGCCGCATGTGGTCTTGTCGAGGATGAACTCACTTTTATCAAGTTCGGTGAGAACTAAATATGTATGTAGAAAAGTCCCCCGATCTAAAGGATCGGGGGACTTTCCATTTATTCAGCTTTTGCAACTTTGCTTTCTTCTTCTGCAGGAGTTTCACCTTTGTTGGACTGTCTCAAAGGGATTTCCTTCATGAATAAGGTCAAGATAAAGCCAGCACCAATGACGCATGCTCCAATTAGGAAAACATGAGTCAGGGAGTAGCTTAATGCTTCCCTTGTAAAAGCAAAGATTTGTTTTAAAATCGCCTGCATTTCAGGAGGGAAACCTTCTGTAGCTTTTTTCAATTTTGCGGGATCCATTAATAATTGAGGATCCTGAAGCGCCTTAAGCTTAGCTTTCATCGCTGGCGGTATGGCACCAGCTTGGCCGCTTTGCTGAGCTTCAGCAGCCAGTTCCTTCATTTTATCAGTCATTTTGGAATTCATGACAGTTCCCATAATGGCTACACCGATTGTTCCACCAATTTGTCTGAACAATTGGGAGGATGCCGTTGCAACACCCAGGAATTTATAATCCACTGCATTTTGAATGGTAAGTGTAAATACCGGGAAGCTCAGACCCAACCCAACTCCGACTGTAATCATATTAAGAATGGCAGTCGTGTTGGATGTGTCTGTTCCCATTCGTGATAGATCGAATAATCCAATTGTCATGATCAAGAGACCAATTAAAGCGATGATTTTATATTTACCTGTTTTAGTAATCAATTGTCCACCGATCGCGCTGGCAATAACCATGCTAAGCGTCATCGGCATCATCACAAGCCCTGACTTGGTAGCAGAAGTTCCAATGACTCCCTGTACGAACATAGGCATGTACATGATAGCCCCGAACATACCGGCTCCAAGCAAGAATCCAATCAAATTTGAAAGGGAGAAAACACTGTTTTTAAATAGTTCCAGAGGCAATACTGGATTTTTAACTTTTTTCTCTGTGAATAAAAATAGCAGTAATGAAACAACAGTACCGGCGAATAAACCGATGATCTGTACTGAAGACCACTCGTAGTCTTTCCCGCCCCACGTGAAGGCAAGTAGAAGCGGTACGATAGTCAACGTCAAGAATAGAGAGCCAAAATAGTCTATGGATCCACCTTGTTTCTTCACTTGGGAAGGGAACAGCGTCCAAATCATGATTAATGCTACTGCACCGAACGGCAAGAATACCCAGAAAACCCAATGCCAATCAGCGTTATCGACGATATAGCCGCCAAGTGTAGGACCGAACACACTGGCAAGACCGAACACAGCACTCATCAATCCTTGCCATCTTCCCCTTTCACGCGGTGAGAACAAGTCCCCTACAGCTGTAAAGGCTGTAGACATGATCATACCGGCACCAAATCCTTGGACACCACGGAAGATGATCAACTGGATGATTGTATCTGAAAAACCAGATAAGAATGAACCAATAGTAAAAATACCAATACCAATTAAAATAAATGGTTTACGTCCATATATATCAGACAGCTTCCCAACCAATACGGCTGTTATGGAGCTTGTAAGCATGTAAATAGTAAATACCCAGCTATAGTATGCCATCCCACCTAGATCGGCAATGATTCTCGGCAATGCTGTACCAACGATTGTCTGATTCAATGCTGCAAATAGCATGGCAGACATAATGGCAAGCATGATGAGAACTTTTTTACGTTTATCAAGATGTTCCATCAAGTGAACCCCCTAGTTTCTTTAGTGTATCAAAAAGTTAACCAACTGAATGATTATCCCACAAAAACAGCCATTATTCATGGCCATCAATTGTAAAATCTAATTTACTGAACAATTCAATCATGTCATCCACTTCATTATCAGTCCACAAATGGAAAAGTTCTTTGAAGTATTCGGATTTCAATGACTCAATTTTTACAATCAGTTCTTTTCCTTGATCCGTCAATGAGAGATGGACAACCCTTCTATCTTTAGCTGACCTCTGCCTTGTAATCAATTCCTTCTCAAAAAGGGAATCTGTGATGGTAGTAATATGGCTCGCGGAAACATCCAATGCTTTAGATAGGTCAGATGCTTTCACAGCACCTTCTTTCATATTTTTAAGCACAGCAAACTCATTTATGCTGACATACTTTCCCATGGTGCTGCGTAATTCATTTCTCATTTTCCTGAAGACTCTGCGGAACAAATTCTCCAGTTCAAATATTTTCTGATCATTCACTTTCATCGAACCTTTCCTTTATCAAATGCAAGTGCTGAAATACTTAACCTGGTGAACTATTACATGATAGTATTATATAAGGTGGCCGTCAAGCACTTTTTATTGACTCAAATATTTTCCTCATTATTTTCAAGTGCTGTTAATGATGCTTGCAAATGATTTTTATCCAAGCTTTCGCCTATAATCACCAAGTTCAATGGCATCATCATGTCTTCTTTAAAATATAGCGGCATTCCATAGGAGTATTGAAATAAGTATGGTTTATCTGAATGAGTGAATAATACGTACCCTTTCAATCTGTAAATCGTATCAGGCAATGATTTCAGCCAGTTTTCGAACGACTCCAGTTGAATAGGACCAGTAAATGTATGGACAAAAGATTGAAGCTTGAACTTCTCACCGATTGGAGATGGGTCATGTGTCATTATTTCTTTTTTCGCCACTTTGGAAAGAATGTCCAGATCGAAAGCAGAATGTTTTGTCAGCACAACAGTTGCATCGCTATTCAGCCCCTGAATTTCATAAACAAATGTACCATTTTCCATTTCACTTACTAAATCAATTTTGTTTAAAAGCACCAATCGTGCATTCCTTATTTGTTCGCGGAGTAAATGAAGAACTTGCGGGCTTAATTCGCTTCGATTTTTCCACCTTAATGCATCTACCGTAGTAATGATTCCTTCAAAGTCGAATTGATGAGCAAAAAGCGGAGACATGATCGAATCAACTACTTCAACCGGATGGGCCGCTCCTGTTGTTTCTATGATAAGTGTGTCAAATTGATACCGGTAAAGGAGTTCTTGCAGCTGAGCCTCCAATTTTTCCTGAATCGTACAGCAAATACAGCCATCCAATAATTCAGCTATTGGCGTTCCCTCTTCAACTGCCCCTGTATCGATAGAAACACTTCCCAGTTCATTCATTAAAATAGCAGGTGTTCTGCCATGATTCTTTTCATATTGGATAAAGTTACGCAGAAGGGTCGTTTTTCCGCTTCCAAGAAACCCTGCTAAAACATAAACTTTAATCTTTTTCATGATTTCACCATTTTCATCAATAGAATTTTTCATTAAATGCTCAAACGGTTATTGTATCCGAAAATTCCTTTTTTGGCAATTTATTATTGTCTGCTATAATGTATTTATGTTTAGAGGAGGACGGGTATGGAGTTTACAGGAGAACGAGTCATTCCGGAAAAAATGAAAATCACTAACGGACTTTTGTTGGAGCATATTGCACGATATCACTTTGCTATGCACTATGCAAAAGGAAGGGTGCTTGATTTGGCTTGCGGAGCCGGGTATGGATCTTCCATTGTAGCAAAAGCCAAAAAGAAAGAGATATCTGAATTACTGGCTGTGGATATTTCAGTTGAAACAATTCAATATGCTAAGCAGCACTATTATCATCCTTTAGTCAAATATGAAAAAGGAGATGCTGAAGATCCTGATTTACCAAATAAAATTGGCCTCTTCGATATGATTATGAGTTTCGAAACCCTTGAACATCTAGAGGACGAACAAGCATTCATGACGAATTTATTTCACTTGCTTAAACCAAATGGCACTCTCGTTATTTCTACACCGTTTGGAACAGGCAGAGGATATCCAACCAATGAACCTTTCCACATACATCAACTAAATGAAGATGAATTTGGCAGTCTTTTTAATGAGTATTCCAGTAAACAATTTTATTTTCAAAAAGGGGTTCTCGTTGAACCGAAACGAGATGGCATCCACTACCCTATTGGAATTGCCGTTTGCACTAAATAAGGCTATTTTCTTAAAGTTCGTTGCTTTTGAAATAAGAGACGGATATTTTATACAATAAAAACTGATAATAGCTAGAAAATAGCCTGGATACTTTATAGCAACGCAGCAAATAGCTAATCTCGCGTTAAAATCGGCAGTAAGATTTTAACAACTATGTTTACGAAAACAACTTTAATTAAAAAGGAGGGCTTTTGCCCCTCCTTTTTTATTTTCACTTAGCATCAGCCAATGAATCAGTTCCCAGAAATTGTTGAAGTGCTGCTTTGTTCAATTTTTCATCATATTGCAGCACGAGCCCTGCATGATCTGTCATTTTATCATTGAAGCTTTTATTCACTGGAATGCGAAGTGATTGAACATCTTGAATGGGATGGAGCATGATATTCATACCATATTCGATCATATTAGGGAAGGAAATATCCGTTTCAACTACTTCTTTCCCGCTCCTGATCATGGAAAGCATGGTGGAGACTCCTTTCCCTTTTTGCATCTTTTCCATTACTTTATCCTTTATTTTACTGATGACTTCCTGCTGCCTGTCGACCCTTCCAAAATCATTGTTTCCATCGTGTCGGAACCTTACATATTGAAGCAGCTCCTGGCTATGGAGATTGTGCTCCCCCGGGTTCATGTTCCAGTGAAAATATTTTATCATTTCAGGTGAAACATTTACTTTGATTCCTTCAGGTATTAATTCATCAATAAGTTTGGTGAATCCCTCAAAATTAATCAAGGCAACATGGTTTATTTTTATGCCGAAGTTTTTTTCAATGGTTTCTTTCATTAGGTCTTTTCCGCCCCAAGAATAAGCATGGTTGATTTTACTGTAGCCGTAGCCGGGGATATTCATATAGGAATCACGCATGATTGAAACAACTTTCATTTGATTACGTTCAGGATCATAGCGGGTTAGCATGATACTATCGGATCTCGCGGCTTCTTCATTCCGCTGGTCTGATCCTAATATAAGAATCGTAATCGGTTCTTTTTTTTGAGGCAGTATGGTTGAATCTTCAAGGATTGTCGGGATTTTTACGAATGTATTCTTCTGTTCATCGAGCTTGTCAGCTCCGGCTTCCTTTTCCCCAAAGTTGATGAGTCCAGGTTTCCAAGCCGTATACAGGCTGGCTAGTCCGATCAATATTAAAATCAGATAGACCTTGCGCATTTTTTCACCGCTTTCTTTTTTACCTATCTTCATTGTAGGGAAAGAAGCGGAATTCTATTCAAGACAGAATGAGGACGACAAAAAAATGCCCCGGCATAATTAGCCGAAGCACGTGCTGCTTTATTTCTTTTCTTTTTGCAAAACTTCAACTGCTTTTTTCACTTGGGTATCGTTTTGGAGGATCTTTTCGCGAACCTTTTCCATGAGGTCCATCGTCGACTCGCCTTTTAGGATCCCATCAGCAGACAATTTATTATTTTCCTGGAACTTCTTCACTGCATTTTCAGTGTTTTCATCAAAGTAGCCATCTACTTTTCCAGGATCAAGTCCAATTGCCTTGAGCATTTCCTCAGCTGCTTTTACTTCGCTTGAGACCATCTCTTTTTTCAATTCCTTATCTGGATTCAGATATGGCAGATTAGCGTAATCCGGCAGCTTTGCTTCCACGTCAGGCTTGATGCCTTTCGTATGGATCCAATCACCGTTTGGTGTCAGCCATTTAGCTGTGGTGAATTTAATATTGGAGCCATCATTGAAATCGGAAGCAGTCTGAACTGTTCCTTTTCCAAATGACTTTTCCCCAACCAACGGAATGTTTGCAGATTGACTGACAGCAGCTGCAAATATTTCTGATGCACTTGCACTTCCTCCATCGATAAGGACGGAGACAGGGACATCGATTTTCTTTCCGCCTTCAGCAGCGATTTTTTCCCTTTTTCCATTTCTGTCTTCCACTTGCAGGATCAACTTGCCTTCCGGAACGAAAAGGTTGGAGATTTTGATCGCTTGATCCAATAGACCTCCCGGATTTTGCCTTAAGTCTATGACTAGTCCCTTCATTCCCTGCTTTTCCATATCTGCAAGGGCATCCTGCAATTCTTTATAAGTATTTTCAGAGAAGCTTGTGATCTGGACTTTGGCAATGCCGTTATCCATCATTTCTGCATTCACTGTATTTAATGGGATATCATCCCTTGTAATTTTTATTTCTGTAGGTTCATCGCTTCCTGCCTTTTGTACAGTTAATGTAACGTCTGTACCTTTCTTGCCGCGAATCAGCATGACTGCATCTGTGGCACTCATACCATGAATGGATTTCCCGTCCACTGCCAGGATGATGTCGTTCGGCTTGATGCCAGCTTTTTCAGCAGGAGAGCCTTTAATTGGAGAAACAACTACAATATTTCCATCCTTCTCTTGAATTTCAGCTCCAATTCCCTGAAATGAGGAAGAAATGCTTTCATGGAACTTCTCCGCTTCTTCTTTTGTCATATAATCAGAATAGGGATCATCCAAGGATTCAATCATCCCGTTAATAGCGCCATTCACTAATTTATCCTGATCAATGTCTTTGTAATAGTCCTTTTTCAATTCATCGTATGTGTCATATAGTTTTTTAAATTCCGTTCTCTCCGGCACCCCAACATTTACTGCTTTTTCATCACCAAATGCCAATGCGAATGTTGTTATGCCCGCCGTTGCAAAAACAAGAAAAAACATTAGCATGACAAAGGAAAATTTCCGCATTTTTATATAACCCGAGTGGTTTTCTTGGGTTGGTTCAACTTCCTTTTTTTCATTTTCCATGACGTTCACCACTTTCGTTCCTGTATACAATGATGCGAAAAAAGGTCGGTCTTTTGCAAACATCGTTTTGTATAGAATAGCATGTTTCATTTCAATTTAACAATTAAAAAAGGATTAAAATCTCTTCACATACAAGTTTACTGCAATTTCATCGACATTATTGAGGTAACACATCCTACAGTGGAAACGGCCAGCAATGAGTATAGAAATGCATCTTTTCCTATAAGAAAAGCACCAGTTGTTATGATGGCTGCGTCCATGGTAAAGATGATCAAACCTACATTCCAGCCCTTTTTCCTACCGATTATCTGTGCGAGCAGGTCAACGCCTCCTGATGCTGCCTCTGCCCATAACAGCAGCCCAATGCCTAGTCCTACACAAACCCCACCGATAATTGCACTAATGATTATGGGGAATCTTACCCAGTATGAAACGGGCAACAATAAATCAATCAAGAAAGATGAAAGCAGCATTCCGTGGAGGCTGTTAAAAAACAAAGGACGATATGTAAACCATGCGATGATGTATAACGGAAGGCTTAGAACAATCATGCTGAGCCCAGGCTGAACATGAAAAACGTAGTGCATGATCAATCCCACTCCGATCATCCCGCCATCCAAAAGCTGATGCGGGACGAAAAAACCATTAATCCCGAATGCTATAAATAAACTGCCCGATAATAAAAGGAGTATTTTTCGAATGTTCGTCATCCCCTAAATGTTTGTCCATATAAACAATGTATGTTCGTATGGGACATTTAAGAAATGAAACATTCCAAGTGGAAATTCAAACTAAAAGGACAGGCTGCCCTGTCCTTTTTCAAATAGATTTTTATACTTTCTTTACATGCTGGAAATATTCTTCAAGCGTCCAATTGTGGGAATAAATTTCGGCTGCCGCTTTTTCCCCTACATAACGGAAATGCCATGGTTCATACTCATAGCCTGTAATAGACTCTTTTCCTTTGGGATAGCGAAGGATAAAACCATATTCATGTGCATGCTCCCTTAGCCATTTCCCTTCAACTGTCTGTTCAAAATGTTCAGTAAGGAGCATATTTTCTCCCTTGCATGTAATATCCATCGCAAGACCTGACTGATGCTCGCTTTCTCCAGGGATGGCTACAGCCTGTACTGCTTTTTCTTCCCCGACGCTTTTAATCTCTGCTTTTAAGAGTGCATCCTGCCTGCTGTAGGAACGGTATCCTGATGCAGCATACAATTCTATGCCTTCTTTTTTGGCACCAGAGAACATTTTTTCTAAGTGTGAAGCTGCCTCTGCTCTCATATGGCTTTTTTCTATATCTTGCCCGCCGAATGAAAAGGCAACATGCGGGCGAACAAGATCTGCTGGAATATAATCGGAAGGAAGGGTGTATTCCTTGTTCACCAACGCTAGAACATTGGAAGAATTTTGAATGATCTTCTTTCCATCTACTTCTTTGATATCGTTAAATTGTTCTTCATTCAGGACCAGGCCAGTCGGCACCTCTTGATTGTCCTTTTGATTTTGTTCTTCTCCAGATCCGTCTGAAGGTGCATTTTGATTTTGACTTGAATTTGTTTGGGTTGCTGGACTTTCCTGTGGTTCTGCTGAATGCTCTCCCGTAAGCTTGTCCAAGTAAGGTACGCTGCATCCGCTTAGAAGCACTGCAGCTGAAGTCAACATAATTATGCGTTTCATTACCATTCACCTTTTTTCTCTTTCAAATTTCAACTATACCATCATAACATGGAGGCAAAAAAAGAAAAGCATGAAAAAGGACCCGTCCATTGGACAGATCCTTTCCATTTTACTTAATCGCTGCTTCTAATGCCACTTCAATCATATCATTGAAAGTTGTTTGTCTTTCCTGGGAAGTCGTTTCTTCCCCTGTGATGATGTGATCGCTGACAGTCAAGACAGAAAGAGCATTTCTGCCGTATTTAGCTGCAAGAGTATAAAGGGCTGAAGTTTCCATTTCTAATGCTAAAATTCCATATTGCGCCCATTTTTCATGGTCTGCATTATCGTTATAGAACATATCTGCAGTGAATACATTACCCACTTTCAGGTTCAAGCCTTTTTCGACACCTGAATCGTATGCACGCTTCAACAAGTCGAAGTTAGCTGTAGGAGAATAATCAATTCCTCCAAATGTCAAACGGTTCATTTGAGAATCTGTAGAGGATGTCATCGCCAAAATGACGTCTCTGACCTTAACATCTTTTTGGATTGCTCCGCAAGTACCTACACGGATTAGATTTTGCACATTATAACTCTGCATTAATTCGTTGATATAAATGGAAATGGACGGTACACCCATTCCTGTGCCTTGAACAGAAATGCGATGGCCCTTATATGTTCCAGTATATCCAAACATATTGCGGACTTCATTGTAGCAGACTGCTCCTTCAAGGAAAGTCTCAGCAATGTATTTTGCACGTAAAGGATCCCCTGGAAGCAGGACCGTTTCCGCAATTTCATTTTCTTTTGCACCAATATGTATACTCATTCTTTATTCCTCCTTGAAAATGATCAGCAGGACAATTGTAAGCTTTTTTCGCCCGACATGCAATATTTGGCGGCGAGTTGTCCCTTTAGACCGGGTACAATAATAAGGCAATGAATCATTAAAAGTTTGGAGGAATCGTATTGGGAAAAAAACACCGTAACAGAATCAATGGCCAAAAGAAAAACAACCATATACCCGCTGACCAAATAGTGGCAGAACATGAAGCCCATGCAAAAGAAAACACTTCGGATAAAAGGAAAAATGGTCCAGGGCATCAGTATTAACCCGAAATTAATAAAATAAAGCCAGAGCAGCAATAGCTCTCTGGCTTTTAACGCAAATGAACGCGGTTTATCTTCTTCCATCCGCCTGATTTCAATTGAAAGTAATGCTGTCCACCCCTATATTCATCAATTAATACTATATCTCCCGTCCCCATGAAACGTCCTTCAAATTCCTTTGGCATCAAATCAGGCACACTGAATTTTTTAAACAAGTAATTTAATGCTTCTTCATGGCTTCTGGATGAAATAATTGTCCTGTATACTTGGCTGTACCCTTTTTCCTGTCCGTATTCCGGTGTTTGAAACAATGTTAAATCCATTTCCTTTTCCAATGCCCTCCGGATCTTCAACTTTTCCATCAATGCCAATTTCAGCACCTCCAATTTTCACCTTTACAAAACAATTCAAAACAGACAGCGTCGAATCCTTTATCAAAATCCCACTAGTTTTGTCGAGTAATGAAAAAAGGCGCCTCCCCGTCTGGAGAAGCGCCTTGATTATCTTTTATCCAATTTCTTCCTCTTCATCTATGATGCACTTTTCAATCAAGTAATCGAACGTAATATCTGCAATCTCTTCCAGTTCCTCTTCTGTAGGGACAAAGCCCCTCTTTACAAGTTGATGAAGGAAGAATTCTGCAATTTCTTCTGTATCAATATACACTTCAATTTCCCGCATCATGTCGCCCCCTATGATTACTGGATAAGATTTTTATTATTGTTGCCAAGTTTCTATAAAATGTATGTTCAAGCCATGTTGGTTATGCAGAAATCAGTCATTTTTCCCTTGGACAAGCATATGGTATAACATCACACTTCTTCAGGAGGAATGTTGGATGAAAAAGGCTGCCTTAACAATCGACGCCATTTGCAATGATCTCGGAAACCCGGAAGGATACATACTGAAATATATAGAAAAATTCTTATCAATCCTATTTAAGGTTTTTCTGGCGGCTTCCATTCCTGCTGCTATTTATATAATCAATGCTTTTCTTGCCCTTCATTAAAAATGGAGGAGAGATTCTTTAACTGCTGCAGGGTACTTTTTTGTTTTTGTTTATATACCGGATCTTTGAACATGGCATATAATATTTGATAATCATTAAAGGTATCCAAAAGCCTATCAATATTAACATGGTGATTTTTCGGCGGCGCAGGCAATAGCGCTGTTTTTTTCTGCGGGTATATCCTCCCATACTTTTTCACGACGGCATCGGCATGCTCAGAATCAGCAATCAATATTATTTCATCTTCATCCGCTTCAAGCCACTCGCCATCAATCAACCTTGTGAGCTCATAAATGATATCTTCCCATGCGTCTTCTTTATACCGCCAGATTTCAGTCCTGAAACCTACCACTTTAAATAGATCATTTCCATATCCTTTTACTTGAACAAGGTCTCCGAAAAAAAATTTATATTCAATATCAATTTGTTCGCCATCCACTACATTACCTTCATACTCTGATAAAAGGATCAGACTCTGCTCCGTAAAGAGCCCTTCATTATAATTCACTTCATAAAGAAATTGATTATCCAATTCCTTTATGTTCGTTACTTTTCCCACTGTACCGTATAGAGTGACAACAATCGTATCGCCTATTTTGAATTTTGGCGGCTGCTGATTATTCATATCCTCCCGTCCCCTTTATGATTCCCGACATAAAGATATTTTTATTTATTATATGCAGCTATAAAAATTCCGCTTACTGAAAAGGAAAAAAACTATAGTAAAAAAAAAGAACCACCCATATTGGGCGGTCCATAATCAATCATGACTCTGAAAGGATATACAATTCCCAAGCTTCGTCAAAGATGGACATGGATTTAAGATATTGGCCATTCAACTCCAAATAGCCGCTTAATTCATGGTAATCCTTTGACCCTTTTGGGAATGCATGGTCATCGTATGCATCATTTGCAAAAACAGAGATATCATCCTTCGGTTCAGGATGCCTGTATTTCAGTAAAAAATGATAAAATGATTTATTCATAACAAACGCCTGCCTAAAAAAGTGTCTTTCATATTATCCTAAACTATAACGCAATGAGGACTGGCCGTAAAGCTATGTGATCACTGCGTAAAATCGAAATAGTTCCTTTTTAGGAGTCTAGGCATCTTCATTAATTCTTCATACAATACTGTTTTTCCGAGCTTCGACCGATCAATCAGGAACAATTGATCCTCAATTTCTTTGACCATTGCTTCCTTTTGATATTCCATTCCGCATGAGACGCAGCATGCAGTGGGTGTCTCCTTTATTTCAACTGCCCTCGTTCCTTCCGGCAGTTCCCAATAAACAGATCTTTTTTCCATTTTCACATCGCCGCTTCCGCACCACTCACAGGATAATTTTTCACTCATTCGCAGGCTTCTCCTTATGATCCATTTTTGCCATCTGTGCTTTGTATTTCTTGTCCTTCAACACATCTCTTTTCTCGCGATAATCTTTCAATGATGAATGCTCCGGATTCTCTACATACGCCTTTCTGCGATGAATTCGGTTTATCCCTTCAGGTATGAGTGTCATTGCCTTGTCTTTCATCAATCCTGCAATGCCGGCTGTTGATTCGTATTCATCCATTTCCGGGTAAATCCCCCTAAAATAATCATCCGCCAGCCCCGGAGTATAATTTTCTGGTTCCGGATAAGTTGTAATGACACCTTCAAAATTCCTCAAAACCACTTTATCAGCACTTTGGGAAATCAAATAGTTTGGCTGAAGTGAGATTTTCCCTCCCCCTCCAGGTGCATCTACCACGAAAGTCGGTACTGCATACCCGGACGTATGACCCCTGAGCCCCTCAATGATTTCAAGGCCTTTCGAAACCGGTGCCCGAAAATGACCGATTCCTTCGGATAAATCACATTGATAGATGTAGTATGGACGCACTCTGATTTTAACCAGATCATGCATAAGTTTTTTCATGATGGCAACGCTGTCATTGATGCCGGCAAGGATAACAGATTGGTTGCCTACCGGCACTCCTGCATTTGCGAGCATTTCACATGCCTTTTTCGACTCTTCTGTTATCTCAATAGAAGTATTGAAGTGTGTATTGAGCCAAATAGGATGATATTTTTTCAGGATATTACAGAGATTTTCTGTGATTCTCTGCGGGAAGACGACCGGAGCGCGTGTACCGATCCTGATAATTTCAACATGATCGATTTCTCTCAAATTCTTCAATACATATTCAAGAATTTGATCATTGATCAAAAGTCCGTCTCCTCCTGAAATAAGGACGTCCCTGACCTGAGGTGTATCCCTTATATAAGAGATGGCCGCATCCAGCTGTTTTTTAGGAACCCCCATTCCAATCTGTCCGGAAAATCTTCTCCTGGTGCAATAGCGGCAATACATTGAGCATTGATTGGTTACAAGAAACAGGACTCTGTCTGGATACCTATGTGTCAATCCAGGGACAGGTGAATCCTCATCTTCATGCAGCGGATCTTCCAAATCGTATTTTGTCTTGTGAAGTTCATTGGATACCGGGACAGACTGCATCCTGATTGGACACCTGACATCATCCGGATCCATCAATGAGGCATAATAAGGGGTAATGTTCAACGGAATTGTTTTGGTTGAAATCTTTACGCCTTCTTCCTCATCTTCAGTCAAATTCACAACTTTTTTTAAGTCATCCAGTGTGCGGATGGTATTGGTCAGCTGCCATAGCCAATCATTCCACTGCTCCTCCGTAACATCCTTCCATAATTCAATATCTTTCCAATGCCTCTTTGGTTTAAATAAATTGAATTTCATTCCCATCCCTCCAAATCCTGCTTGCTTATTACTATGCAAGTATCATGCCAACGCGGCTATTCCGTTGAAATTAACCTATGTAGGCATTGGAATTTGGTGAATAGGAAGAAAAAGAAATAAGACCGCCGGAAAATTGGCAGTCTTATGTATTATTTCATTTGATATTTTTTTATTTTGTACTGAAGAGTCTGACGGGGAATACCTAATAGTTCTGCTGTCTTAGAAATATTATGTTCCCCCTTGTCGAGCGCCTTCTTAATGTACTCTTTTTCAGCTTCCTGCAAGTATTGATTTAATGGGGGCAGCTCTTGCCTCTCCATTGTCACAGTGTGATTCCCTTTATGGAATGTTGGAGGCAAATCCTTTTCAAACAATATACTTGTCTCTGCAAAATTCATCATGTATTCTATCGTATGTTTCAATTCGCGGACATTCCCTGGCCAATTATAATTGAGGAATTTCTTTTCGAGCCCATCGTCTATTCGACTGATTGATTTAGTCAAAGAAGAATTAAAAAAATCGATAAAGGCCTTTGAAAGTATTTTAATATCTTCTTTTCGTTCACGGAGCGGAGGAAGAAAAAATGAAAGGACATTCAAACGATAATAGAGATCGGGCCTGAGTTTCCCTTCTTCCATGCCATCATGGGGCTCAATGTTCATTGCCGCCATTACTCTGACATCAATATCAATCGTTTTGGCTGAACCAAGCCTGCGTATTTTCTTTTCTTCCAGCACACGGAGCAGTTTTGCCTGCAATTCCAGCGGCATGGCGTGCAATTCATCTAAAAAAATCGTTCCTCCATTAGCCAGTTCAAATAATCCAGGTTTTTCTACAGCACCGGTATAGCTTCCTTTAGAAGTACCAAAAAGAATGCTGTCAAGCAATGTTTCCGGCAAGGAAGCACAGTTTTGCGCGATAAATGGTCTATTTGAACGGTTTGATGCTTGATGGATGGATTGCACGAACAATTCCTTTCCAACACCACTTTCCCCATAAACCAATATGGGGGAGTCTGACCAAGATGCCTTTTGCGCCATATGTATCTGTTGTTGAAAATAAGGATCACTGGTGATGATATCACTAAATGTATAGAGCCTATTGGAGGATGGGGCGATTGCTATACGTCCATTCTTTTTTATAGTCTGAAGCTCTAACAGCTGTTCAGCCATCTTCTTCAGCTTCGTATAATCTTTTGCAATTTCAACGGCGCCGATCAGTTTTTCATTTATATATAAAGGAAATGTCGTATTGACGGTTTCTATTCTTGTTCCATGGATATTTTCATATGATTGCGGCACATCTTTTATTGTCTGACCCGTTTTAATGACCTTTAACAATGTGCTGGAATCCTCAGATAAAGTGGGGAATACTTCAAATATGTGTTTTCCGATTACTTCTTCTGCCCGCACCCCATCATTTGCAGCAGCAATTTCGTTATAAAATATTGTATTGCCTGTAATATCGATAGCGTGGATCCCTTCATCAATGCCATTTATGATCGATTGGAATATTCCGTGCCAGCTTGTCTCCATAATTAACACCTGCCCTTTTTAATCTATATGAGCAGGTGCCGGATTTTAGTCATGTTCCTGCCGAAAATCCGGCAGTGCTTAAGTTTTTCTCCCATACATTCATATCTTCAAGCTTGTCATAGATATAGCAGTTATTTTTCAGTCTCCCTCTATATTCATACCCAAGCTGATAGAATGCCATATTCATCCCAAAGGATAAGGACCTGGCAATCGTGTAGCTGCAGAATATCTGTTTATTCCTCAGTTCTTCCTCCAAGGCAGCTAAGATGTACTTCATCAGGCCACCTTTCCGATAATCGGGGTCGGTGGCACAATCGGTAAGCTCCGCATTATGATAAAACTGGTTGATTTCAGCTGATGCTGCACTAATGAGCTGGCCGTTTTTTTCAGCGCAGTAAAAGATTGTGCCATCCATCATGGACTTTTTCACGTATTCGGGATCATGAATCGGAACAGGATAAATGGCAAAAACCTTTTTATATAAATTTGAAAGGGATTCTGAGTCTGACAGTTCAGCTTTTCTGATATTGATGGACAAATCCATTAATTTGGCTATAGGCTTCACTTCTGAATCGAGGACTTGCTGGACGATTTTCTCCTCTTCTTCCCAAAAAGGGTCGTGCTGCCTTTCTGCAGTATTATATTTCACAAAAAAATAAGCAGGACTTCCATTAAAGTAGTTATCTATCATAGCTTCCATCATATATCCATGAGATAACAAAAACTTCATGTCTTCCTGCTTTGATTTAATGATCAATTTTTCATATTTGGTCCCATCCTGCGAGGTTAGGTATGTCAAAAGTGAAGACATTTTTCCGACATACTCATCAACACGAATCCTTTTATTCACTTCATCCAAGTAAACGGATGCACCAAAATCTATGTCTTTATGCCAGAATGAAATCTGCTCCATTCTCCCCATCCCTTCAAAAAAACTGACCCACTTTGCTAAAAATGATGGTTACAGTTCGAAGGATCTGCAAGTCCCGGCAGTCATTTTCAACATGGTGAGTCAGTCTGAATCAATATTATAGTTTAAAGCTGACTAATTTCAGCTCAAGCATCTCTTCAACAGCATATTTTATGCCTTCACGTCCCATACCGCTTAGCTTCACGCCGCCGTATGGCATTTGATCAACACGGAACGTCGGAATTTCATTGATCATTACACCGCCGACATGCAGTTCATTGGCTGCTTTGAATGCCTTTTGGACATCCTTTGTAAAAACCCCAGCCTGAAGACCATAATCGGAATCATTGACCATCTCAATAGCTTCATCAAAACTCTTGAAAGCATTGATATGGACGACTGGTGCAAATACTTCTGCACATGAAACCTTCTCATCCAATGGTACATTCAGAAGTACAGTAGGCTCCAGGATTTCATCATTCACTTCCCCGCCGGCAGCCAATTCTGCACCTTTTGCCACTGCACTGTCGATCCATTCTTTTGCCCGTTTGACATCATCTTTGGAAATCATGGCTGATACATCAGTATCATCTTCAAGAGGGCTGCCAATTTTCAATTTCTTTGTTTCATCCTTTATTTTCTCTACGAACTCCTCATATAGAGATTCATGGACAAACACTCTTTGTACTGAAATGCATACTTGACCCTGGTAGGAGAATGCACCTGTAACGATACGGGGAACAACCTCATTCAAGTCTGAATCTTCGTCGACTACCACGGCAGAATTCGATCCCAATTCAAGTGTGACTCGTTTCAAACCGGAATTCTCCCTGATCCATTGGCCTACAGAAGGACTCCCTGTGAATGTGACCATTTTGATCCGTTCATCAGATATCAAAATCCCCCCAATCTTCTTCCCGCTCCCCGTTATGACATTCAATGCTCCGGCAGGCAGTCCGGCTTCATGAAAATATTGAGCAATCTTATAGGAAGAGAGCGGTGTCTGCGTAGCAGGCTTCAGGACTACAGCGTTTCCTGCAGCAATAGCCGGCCCGACTTTATGGGCAACGAGATTCATCGGGAAATTAAATGGGGTGATGGCCGCAATCACTCCAAGAGGTTCTTTGACTGTATAGCCCATTCTCCCTTCACCGCCCGGGGCTGCATCCATCGGGATAGTCTCCCCATAGATTTTTCGCGCCTCAATGGCTGCAAATTTATAGGTCATGATCGTGCGGTCCACTTCTGCACGGGCAGCTTTCATCGGTTTAGAAGCTTCCCTAGCGATAATTTTTGCACATTCCTCTTTATCCTTTTCAATCATTCCTGCCACTTTATCAAGGATTTCCGCCCGCTGATGAGCTGGCATCTTTTTCATTTTTTCAAATGCACTTTGAGCAGCAGCTACAGCAGATTTCACTTGTTCCTCTTCTGCCACAGCCACTTCCGCAATCTTGGACTGTCCATAGGGCGAAACCAATTCAGAATATTGGCCAGTCCCTACCCCTTCACCGTTGATCCATAAATCTTGTTTCATCTTCATCCTCCTCTTGCAAAATCTAGAATAGAATCGATAATGAAAAAATTGATATTCCTGGTTAAATCATATCATGAACGAAGGCAGGAGGTATTTCTCCACGCTTACTGTTTACCCATTCTTAGATCATTCATTCCTCACTTGCACCATTGCCAAATCGCCAAGGCTATGACTTCTGCAGCTTCAAATACTTTTTTCAGTTCAATGAATTCATTCGCTTCATGTGCTGCTTCGGTTGTCCCAGGACCAAACACAACCACTGGTATGTCTCCGCCTTTTGAAAGGATGCCGCCGTCAGTCCCCCACGGGGAAGCTTCAATGACAGGTTTAACCCCATAAATATTGGAGTAGGCATTTTCCATACAGTCAAGGAAAGGATGATTGATATCAAGATCCCCCGGCTGCCACCTGCCCCCGAACCATTCTAGTTTAGGGGGATGTGCCAGCAGCCACTCATCTTCATTTATAATGGAAGCGAGACATTCCTCCATTTCTTTTTCAGCTGCTTCCATGGATTCAGAAGGTGCCACGCCCATTCTTCCTTCGATGATGGCCGTATCAGGAACAGATGATGGCCACGAGCCGCTATTGATCTTCCCAATATTGATTGGTATCGGTATCGGGATATCTTTAAAGAGGGGATCATTTATTCTGTCATTTCTAATAGTTTCAAGATTTTGCAAAGCAGAAATGACATTCAGGGATTTTTCAATGGCATTGACCCCTTCATATCTTGTGCCGCCGTGGGCAGATTTACCTTTAATTGTAATTCTGAACCACATTGACCCCTGCTGCTTAATGAACATTTTCATATTTGTCGGTTCAGGAATGATTGCCCCGTCTGCTTTATAGCCTCTTAGGAGCGCTGCAAGTGTACCTGCCCCACCGCTTTCTTCCTCTATCACACTTTGGAAAATAACATCCCCTCTCAAGGTTACGTCCAATTCTTTTAACGCTTGAATAGCCAGTAAAAGAGAGACACTTCCCCCTTTCATATCTGTAGAACCCCGTCCATATAGCTTTCCATCTTTAATCATCCCGCTATACGGGTCATTCCTCCAATCCTTTTCATCACCCTCAGGTACTACATCGATGTGGCCATTTAAGATGATGGACCTTCCGCCACCTTTTCCTTTCCACACTGCACAAATATTTGGATTACCCTCAAAGCTGTCTCGATCGCAGCGGAAAAATGCATGATGTTCCAATTCTTTTCGATTGAGATCCCATATATCCAATTCCAATCCCAATTCCCGGCATTTCTCAATCATTACTGCTTGTGCGTTATATTCATGACCTCTGATGCTTCTTTCCTGTACCAGTCTCTGCAGAAGTTTTGTACCCATATCAACATGTTCTGACATCCATTTTTTAATTTGACGCTGCACTATCTACACTCCTTCAATAAAAGATTCTGGAATATACCGGATCTGTTCCGAAAGGGAAAAATCAGCATCTGTTTTTTCTTTAATATCAGCAATTGTATATGGTTCAAATATGTCGGTTAATACAAGCCCCTCATCCACGACCTGGAAAACGCCTAAATCTGTAATGATCATGTCCACACATCTCCTTGAAGTCAGTGGGAGTCTGCATGATTTGACCAGCTTGCTGTTTCCATTTTTATCAGTATGGGTCATTACGACAACCACCTTTTTTGCTCTTGCTGCAAGTTCGGTTGCCCCGCCAATGCCTGGAACTCTTTTCCCCGGGACGATCCAATTGGCCAGATCGCCCTTCTCGCTTACTTCTAAAGAACCAAGAATGGTCATGTCAATATAACCTTTACGGATCATTCCAAAAGCGGTAGCAGAATCAAAATAAGACCCCCCTTGATTGAGGGTTACAGGAAATCCACCTGCATTACAAAGATTTTCATCTTCTTGCATCAATGGCGGGCTTGAACCCATGCCGAGTATCCCGTTTTCAGCCTGGAACATGACAAACCTTTCAGAAGGAAGAAAATCAGGAGTCAAAGAGGGGATGCCTATTCCTAAATTAACGATCATTCCATCCTTGATTTCTTCTGCTGCCCTTTTTGCCATTTTGCTTTTCATTGCTTTTCCCATGCCCATGTCCAGTTCACTCCCTTTGAAGGAACAACCATATCTACAAATACCCCCGGCGTAATGATCTCTTCAGCACAGATGCTCCCGAAAGGTACAATTTCTTCCGCCTCTACTATTGTCCATTCCCCTGCCATTGCAACGATAGGATTGGTGTTCCTGGCACTTTTATCGTAAATTAAATTGCCGAATTCATCCGCTTTTTTGGCGTATAGAATACTGACTTTTGCAGTCAAAGCTGTTTCAATCACACATTTTTTTGGGCCGATGGTGATAGTTTCTTTTCCTTCTGCCAAGTATTCATTATCTGCTCCTATTTCTGTGATGATCCCCTCAAGTCCTACTCCGCCTGCCCTCATCCTTTCAGCAAGGATTCCTTGAGGCGAAAATTCCACTTCCATCTGGCCACTGCTCATCAGTTCCCCTGCAATTGGATTAGATCCAATATGAGATGCTATCACTTTCTTCACTCTCTTGTGTTTGATTAACTGGCCAATCCCGATATCAGGAAATCCGGTATCATTTCCGATTAAAGTAATATTTTTGATTCCTTTTTCTAAAATGGATGTAATCAATCCAGGTGGTGAACCGACCCCTCCGAAGCCGCCGAACATGATCGTCATTCCATCAAAAAAATGCCCCATTGCCTCCTCCATTGAGACAACTTTGTTATATGGTTTCTTCATGTTCATCTCCGCTTTCAACGTGATTCTTTTCTAAAGATTCAAATGTTTTTCTAAGTCTTCTGACCAACTCATCGATCTCTCTTTTAGTTATATTAATAGGAGGAGCAATGATGACGGCATCCCCGCTGCGGCCATCAATCCCCGAAGCTGCCGGATATAATAGAAGACCATTTTCGTTTGCAGCCGATACTACTTTGTGTGTAAAAGCTCCTCCAGGGGAAAATGATTCCTTCGTCACACAATCCTTTACGAATTCTAATCCTATAAGCAGACCTTTCCCCCTGATTTCCCCTATGAAATTGAATTGCTTGGACAATTTTTGAAGAGAGGCATCCAAATACTGTCCTTTTTCCTCTACCATGTCCATCCATTTCTCTTCATCAATCAACTTAAGGACGGCTAACGCCGTGGCACAGGAGAGTGGATTGGCACTGAACGTATGACCGCTCATGATGGATTTAGTTCCATCCCATATCGGTTTCATAACCTTATCGCTTACGACCGCTGCAGCAATCGGAGCATATCCAGCCCCTAGTCCTTTTCCAAGTGCTGCAATATCCGGTTTTACCCCCCAGTGGTCAAGTGCAAGCATTTTCCCTGTCCTTCCACACCCTGTCATAACTTCATCAGCGACAAATAAAATGTCATATTTATCACAGAGTGCTTTGATTTTTTTGTAATAGCCCTCTGGAGGCGTTATTGCTCCACCTGCCGCACCAATGACTGGCTCAACAATTATGCAGGCGATGTTTTCTTCACCAAGCCTCTTGATAATGGTTTCCAGATAGGAGGCGCAATGAAGTTGGCAACTTGGATATTCTTTCCCATATGGACATCTATAGCAATAAGGAGGTTCGAACACGGGCCAGTCCTCAAGTATGGAACTGAACTTTTCCCTCCTTGCCGGGTGTCCGGACATGGATAGTGCTCCCATCGTAATGCCATGGTAGCTCATCCATCTTGAAATGACTTTTGTTTTTTTCGGCATACCTTTTTCAAGCCAATACTGAAGGGCTATTTTAATTGCAGTTTCAGTGGCTTCTGATCCGCTGTTGACAAAAAATGCCGAATTTAAATGGCCATCCGATTTTTCAGAAAGCCATGACGCCAATTCTTCCGCTGCCTTGCTTGTAAATTGGGAACGGTAAACGAAAGCAATTTTTTCTGCCTGATTTTGCATTGCTTGGATGACTTCTGACCGGCCATGTCCGATATTTGCCGTAACGGCTCCCGAACAGGCATCTAAATACTCTTTTCCTTCTACATCATAAATATAGATGCCTTTGCCATAGTCGACTTCTGCATACTCTCCGTCAAGAAGAGGTTTGATTAAATGGGAACGAGGCAACTCCATCCCTCCTGCCTTTCAAACATTTACGTTCTCCTATAAGTCTATGTCACTCTCTATTTATTCTTTCTAGGAATTTTTTTAGTTCAATTAGCGGAAAATGTTTTATTTTTTTCTAAACTTTGGTTTTTCGACAAATATTATGAATATTTAGTAGAAAATTCTCAAAGGAATGTATAGAATGAAAATAAGTCAAAATTGACTAGGGATATTGACACATAGGGGGAGGACAAGATTGAAAAAAGAAAAGCAGATTTTCTCTTTTAAGAAAACTAAAAAAACACGAGAGAAAATAGAAAAAAAAGAGAGAAAACCTAAAAAACAAAAAGAAAAACAAAGAAGCGTCAAAGGCATTTGGCATTATACACAAACCATTCGAGGCCGCGTTGTACTTTCTTTTGGATTTTTAACCATCCTTTTAGTTGCACTCACTCTGATTTCCTATTTCAATATGAGGGCCCTAGAGCAAGAAATCAATAGAGTAGTAAATCACGATATGCTAGTACATAGCGATATTCAAGATCTATCCAAATCCCTTGTAGATATCGAGGACGGGGCCAGGGGATATGTATTGACTGGTGAAGAGGGCCAGCTCGCACCTTATGGAAATGGTAAAAATAATGTAGAGAATCAATTGAAAGCACTTGAACCATTACTAAGGGACCAGGCAGCGCAATCAAAAAAGTTAGAAAATGTCAAAAACTATTATAATTTCTGGATTGGCTGGATTGATCGCATCATAGAGTCAAGAAGATACGGCACCCAGAAAGAAGCGACTCTGCAAATCTCTACTTCTCAAGGAAACAATTATATGCAGTACTTGAGAAAAGATATGCAATCCATGATAGACGAACAGAAGAGTTTTACAAAAGAAAGAATCGACTCTTTGCACAAACAAGTGCTTGTCTCACAGGCTGTGAC
This sequence comes from Falsibacillus pallidus, assembly GCF_003350505.1. Classification (NCBI taxonomy): domain Bacteria; kingdom Bacillati; phylum Bacillota; class Bacilli; order Caryophanales; family Bacillaceae; genus Falsibacillus; species Falsibacillus pallidus. Next base: position 119,731 of record NZ_QQAY01000004.1, on the reverse strand, counting down.
ACTAGGCGTTTCCATATTGGCTGTAGTGTTGACAGTATTATTCTCTATCGTGATATCCAGGAATATCCGGGCAAATACACGTAAAATCAGCAAGTCCATCCTGGAAATTGCAAGCGCAGGCGGCGATCTAACGAAAAGGATCCAGGTTAAATCGAATGATGAACTCGCCGGTCTTGCCAGGGATACCAATGTATTGATCGATGGCATCGCTTCCCTTGTAAGGGAAGTATCTAAAATGGCAGAAAATGTATCTGCCAGCAGCGAGGAGTTATTGGCTTCGGCAGAAGAGACATCCAAGACCATCATGTCGATTGCAGAAACATCCACTGAAATTGCTGTAGGAAGTGAAAAAACGACTTCACAGATGGAAGTGTCCGTCAACAAGATGAACTTGTTAGAGAAATCGGCAGGCCGATTGAATGATAACGCTGAAAAAGTAAAGTTGGCTGCTTCACAAATGCGTTCTGCAGCAGAACATGGCGGTTCATCAGTCAAGTCTTCTTCATTGAAAATGATGTCCATTGAAGAAACAATGGCCAATACTACTTCTACAGTGGAATCATTAGGCAAAAAATCAACTGAAATCACGAAAATCATCAACACGATTACAGATATATCAGAACAGACCAATTTGCTTGCATTGAACGCTGCTATTGAAGCGGCTCGTGCAGGTGAACATGGAAGAGGGTTTGCAGTAGTCGCAGATGAGGTCCGGAAGCTTGCTGAGCAGTCGCAGAATGCTGCCAAGGAAGTAACGGGCATTGTCCGTTCAATCCAACAAGAAGTGAAAACGATCATCACACAGAACGAAGAAGGCGTCAAAGCTGTTATTGAAGGCGTAGAAATCTCAAATGAAACCACTACATCCCTTGATAACATTTTAAAACAATCACAGGATACCTTCTTTGTCATCGATGAAATGGTGGAACAGATTCACCAGACTTTGCATCTCAGCCAAGATGTGGCAGAGGCATTTGCATCTGTAAGTGAAATAGCTGAAAGTACAGCTGCAAATACGGAAATGACGGCGGCTGCCTCAGAAGAAGGATCTGCAGCAATGGAGCAAGTGACAGCATCGGCTTCAGAATTGTCCAAGCAAGCTGAGAATCTAAGGGATTTGATTTCAAATTTCAAAATTTAATTTGATTAATTCTATTTACAAACAAAAAAATCTGGCTTTCCTTTTAAACAAGGAAAGCCAGTTCCATTTTATCCATTCATTTGTTATCTAGGGCAGTAGCAGACTGCGCCAATGATGATCAACAAGATAAACAATACAACGATCAACGCAAACCAATTGCCTCCGCCGCATGGATATGCGTAACCAGGCGTGCAGCATCCAGCACCATAACCATAGTACATATCTTTCACTCCTCAGTGATAAATAATCATTCTACAATGCTAATTTATGATAATCGTCCATAGTACGTATGTGCATTCGCCCAGTTCTAAATTTTTTTTATGATATTTGCCCCTCCTCCCTCTTTTTTTAGTTACTCGATTTCTCTTTTCTCCTAAGCGTCCTAAAGGTATAATGTCTTTATGTTTGTTTTTAGAGGAGTGAAAAACATCTATGAAATCCTTGGCAAAAAACTTTCTAAATGGCGTGTTGACTGTAATTCCCATTGTCCTCGTCATCTATGTAATTTATAAACTGTTTGTGTTTTTTGACAGTATATTAGGAAACATCCTCCGCCCCCACTTTCCACATTATATTCCGGGCATTGGACTTATCGCTACGCTCATCATCATCACGATTCTTGGATGGCTGTCCACGAAGCTCGTGACTGGGACCATCATAAAATTAATCGACAAACTTTTAGCAAAGATTCCTTTGGTCAAGACCATTTATTCCGTGATTAAAGACACAGTCAATTCTTTTTTAGGCGATAAAAAATCATTCTCGAAAGTTGTGACATTCACTTTTCCAGGGACAGCTGTAAAAAGCATCGGCTTCATCACCTCAGAAAACCTGGAACAATTCTATAGCCCATTTGAAAATTATTGCGCTGTATACATCCCGCAAACGTTCCAAGTAGCGGGGTTCACGCTCTTGATCCCAAAAGAAGATCTCGAAATCATCGAAGTAAAGCCCGAAGAAGCAATGAAATTTATCCTTTCTGGAGGAATGACTTCTAAATAGAAAAGCGGAGCCGGCTGTTCAGAGGCGCCGAGGTTGGACTGAAGCACCACGAGATAAAGGAAACACGGAGAGCGAAGCGATCCGATGTTGACTTATCGTAAGTGTGCTGAAGGAAACCTCCCAGCCTCTAGCCGGTGGAGCTGGACAGAATTACACTCTGAAATGTTATGCTCTCTATTTTTAAAATAAAAAAGCCCTCATTGGGCTTTTTTATTTTACCGTTATATCCATAACCGCATCACTGCCTGCTTTGACGTGATCGACTTCTCTCATATTCAGTACTTCAATATCATCACCATTCGTCACGATAATCGGAGATATGACGCTCGAAGCCTTTTCATTGATTAACTGGATATCAAACGTGACCAGCGAATCGCCTTTTTTCACTTTATCCCCTTCAGAGACCATTGCTTCAAAGCCCTCCCCATTCATCGAAACCGTTTCCAGTCCAATGTGAATCAATACCTCTGCACCATTTTCAGCTTTTAATCCAATAGCGTGCTTTGTAGGGAATAACTGTATGACAGTTCCATCAAATGGTGCAACGGCTACCCCTTCAGATGGTTCGATTGCAAAACCATCACCCATCATCCTTTGGGAAAAAACCGGATCGGGCACTTCTTCCAAAGGGAGGATCTTACCTGACATCGGGGCAAACAAATCTACATTTTTATCAGCTTCACCTTTTATTCCAAACAATTTATTCAGCATTTTCGTCACCATCCTATATATCTCTTATAGACCAAAATCATTGGGATAAAACCTAAATTAAAAAGAACAGCGATTATCGCTGTCCTTTTTCGAATAATTTCATGTATTCCCCGTAGCCTTCTTTTTGCATATCCTTCAACGGGATGAATTTCAAGGCAGCTGAATTAATGCAGTAGCGAAGGCCGTCCGGTCCTGGACCATCATCAAATACATGTCCCAGATGCGACTCCCCTTTATTGCTTCTTACTTCTTTTCTGACCATAAAGTGGCTGAAATCATCTTTCTCGTAAACTTCTTCCTGATTCAACGGTTTTGAAAAAGATGGCCACCCGCATCCTGCATCGAATTTATCCTTAGAACTAAAAAGAGGTTCTCCGGAAACGACATCAACATAAATGCCATGCTCAAATACGTTCCAATAATCATTTTGAAAAGGAGGCTCCGTACCATTGTTCTGAGTCACTTCATATTGAATTGGGGTCAATTTCACTTTAAGTTTTTCCTTATTTTTGTTCATTATTGATCACTCCAATGGGTTTTTATAAATGATTCTCTCCCCGAACCTTTATGATAGGCATTGTAGTGAGAAGGATTTTTTTTATAATATTTCTGATGATATTCTTCTGCAGGATAAAAAGCCTTGGCAGGCAAAATCTCTGTGGCTATCGGTTTGTTAAATTTGCCGCTTCTTTCAAGTTCTTCTTTTGATCTTAAGGCTATTTCCTTTTGTTGATCTGAATGGTAGAAAATCGCCGTCTGATATGATCGTCCACGGTCATAGAATTGACCGCCCGGATCGGTCGGATCTATCTGCTGCCAATATACCTCCAACAGCTTTTCATATGGAAACAGTACAGGGTCAAAAGTGATTTGGACGGCTTCAAAATGACCTGTTGTTTCCGAACATACTTCTTGGTAGGAGGGATTTTCAGTATAGCCCCCAGTATACCCTGATACCACCTTTTCAATGCCGGGCTGTTCATCGAAAGGCTTGACCATGCACCAAAAACAGCCGCCTGCAAATGTTGCAAGCTCGTAATTACCCTGAAGAGACATAGCTATCAATCCTTTCAAATAAAGTCTATTTTCATTATTGATGGCATTTTATCGCTTTTTTATGCAGAAGTAAACGATTACGCTCAGGTCTTATCGTTTTCTTGGGGGATTTGAACCTTGACTGATTTTTTTCCACTTTTTCCGTTCCTCGCTCTGAGCTCGTTTATCCGTTTTGCGGTCCAAGTAGGCTAATTCCCTTTGAAGCTTCAAATAGCTCTGAAAACGGGATTCATCCAAATCACCTTCTTGAATCGCCTCCCTGATAGCACAGCCCGGCTCAGATTGGTGTGTGCAATTTCTGAAACGGCAGCGTTCTGCCAGAATATCTACATCCGAAAAGCCGGAATGAAGCCCCTCGCTGCTCTCCCAAAGTTGTATCTCCCTCATTCCTGGAGTATCAATAATACAGGAGCCGTTTTCTAAAATGAACAACTCTCTATATGTCGTTGTATGCTTTCCTTTACTGTCATCTTCCCTGATTTCCTGAATCACTTGTTTTTGGTAGCCGATCAGATGGTTCAGCAGAGTGGATTTCCCCACTCCGGAAGAACCGATCAAGGCTGCGGTTTTACCCGGATGAAGATAACGTACCACTTCGTCCAGACCTGTACCCGTTTTGATACTAATCGGAATAATCGGGACACCCATGGAGATATTTTCCACTTCCTGAACAGCTGTTTCGATATTTTCACATAAATCGGCTTTGCTAAGAACAATGATCGGATTTGCCCCGCTTTCCCATGCAAGAATCAAATAACGCTCCAAACGCCGCAGATTTAAATCATCATTTAGAGATGTCACAATCATCAACTCATCAATATTGACAGCAACAATTTGCTCTTCTGTCTCGTTGCCGGCTTTTTTCCTTGAAAACTTGATGCTGCGATCCAATACTTTCTCAATGATTCCTTTATCTTCTCCCGTTCGTTCTTTCACCGCCACCCAGTCCCCGACAGATGGATAGTCGCTGGATAAAACTGAATGATAATGAAATTTCCCTGAAATTTCACATAGCCATTCTCCATGCTCTGTTATGACCTTATACATCTTTTTGTGTTCAAGGACCACTCGTCCCAACACATAACCGTCCTCATAATTTTTAAATTGCTCCAAAATATTTTGTGGTGCATTAATGATAAATTGTTTATTCAAATGTATTTCCTCCTATTTTTAAACATAAAAAAACCATGGACGACACAGCCCATGGTTAAAAATAGGAATCACAATTGAATGATAATCCGCTTATTTTTATCCGATGAAGACAGGCTGTGCCATATATCTGCCTACTGCTGCTTTTAAAACAAATAATGTTCCTGACATATGACATCACCTTCTTCCCATTAGTTAATCTTATTATGTATGATTTACCAAAAAAATGCAACTCTTTTCTTCTAGGCAATTCACAATTTTTTCATTTTCGCATACGTTATTGACGAATCTAAAAATAGGAGCGAGATGAATGAACAATCAAGAAATCGAATTGCAGAAGGCATCCATGTATGATTTGCTCGCTTGCTACTATAAATATCTGGATCCAACAAAGCACATCCACTATTATCAACTTCACTTGGACCATTTGAGAAAAGCCTTATCCGCGCCTTCCACGACTGAGATACAAAGACAGCAAAAGATGGCAAATGTGCGCATCCTCCACGCCGCACCTGATCTATCGAGCGTTGATGTGTATATAAACGCCCAAAAAGTTCTCAAGCATATCTCTTTTAAACAGGCAAGCACCTATCTTACATTGCCCTCTGGGAAATACCATATTGATATTTATCCGGCAGATACAAGTGTCACAACAGTCATCAGTAAAAAAGTCACCATAGAACCAGGAAAGAACTACACCTTAGCTGCTGTAGGACAGGGCGAAAAACTTCAGCTTCTGCCTTTTGCAGATATACCGGGGGTTCCACCGAACGAAGCAAAAATCCGTTTCATTCATTTATCACCTGACACACCTGCTCTCGATATCGCAGTGAAGGGACGGGATGTTGTCTTCCCGGATGTGGCTTACAAGCAGGCAACTGAATATTTAGGCATCACTCCGATGACGGTGGAATTGGAAGCGCGCCGTGCTGGAAATAAAGAAGCGATTCTTCCATTCCCCATAATGAAATTCAAACCAAACCGAAGCTACACGATTGTTGCAGCTGGTTTGGCAAATGGCGAACCCGGTCTGGAAATCATCTTACTTAAAAATTAAAAACGAGCCCTCCGGCAGCAATGCCAAAGGGCTCGTTTCCTTTTATCATATTATTGTCCAGCTCCAGCGCCTAGCCCCTCGAGGTCATAAGCCGCACCTCTACGGAAATCAGGATTTCCTTCGAGTTCCGTCTTATGCGGGTCGGGGCTGATCGAGGCGCTTGCGCTTTTCTATTTGTCCAGCTCCGCTTTTCTTATTGAGTTGGAACCAATAATGTAAATGAGATATTATCGTCCTTCAGATTGAATTCATCTGCCCGGACTTTCATATCACTCTTTAACTTCATATTATGAAAAGAAACATAGACCATTTTATCATTGGGCTGGATTTTCACCCAATCCGGCAGCTTATAGGAATCCCTGATGAACTTTAACACATAGGAAACCGGAAGATTCAATCGTCCAAGTGAAATGGACTTCTGACGAAGAACCAGATCTCCATTTTTCAGAGCTTCAGGTTCAAATGTCATTTTCAGATTCAGATCTTGTGAAAAAACTGGAATGGTTCCATAGAGTTCAACTTCATCAGTCAACAAAACTCTATAATCGACAGGGCCATTCAACCCTTCTTTCTTGATGTAATGATTAATCATTTTATTTAAGTCTTCTTTTGTCGCATTTATATGAAATTGGACATCTTTGCCGTTGGAATATGCCCCCTTTGGATTCGGTTCATCTTTTGCCGGCATGAATGCCATTGCCAAAATGATGACAATTCCAAGGATAACAAGTCCAGCCAATCCAAAAAACGCTGTCTTCCATTTATTTCTCTTCATTCATCAATCTTCCTTTACTACTAAATTGGACTCCAATAATCCGTTGATCTTTTCCCCTTTCAATTCTTCAAATATACGGTCTGCTATCAATTTATAGCCTTTGTCATTAGGATGGAAATAATCCGTATAGAGCAGCTCTTCTTCCTTGTTTTCGAAAATATCCGAAATGGGTACAAATTTTGTTTGATCAAACTCCCCGAGGATATCCAAGCTTGCATTATTCCAATTGTAAACAATCTGCTGAAGTTCTTTTACATCTGAAAACCATTTAATAAAAGGATTATAAAGGCCGACTAACACAATCCCTGCATTTGGATTCTCATTCCTTATTGTCGTAAGAATATCTTTCAATCTCTTCTGATATCCAATCCTTGCATTCTCGAATTCTTGTAGTTTTAAGTTGGAAAAGTTATCACGGAACACTTTCATAACGTCATTTCCGCCGATTGTTATCATTACAATATCAGCTTGTTTGACTTTACCCTGCACTTTTTCTGTTTTCAGCCTTGAAAGCAGCTGGTCGGTTCTGTTTCCTCTGACGCCAAAATTATAAAATGTCACTTCATCTATACCCTTTTCACTTTCAAGACCTTTTTTTAAATAAGGTATATAGCCGCCTGAGTCGGTACTGTCCCCAACACCTTGAGTCAAGGAGTCGCCAACTGATACCACAGTCAGTTTTTTTGGAATAAAGTCAGATGGAGGATCCTGCTTTTCTTCCAACCCTACCTTACGAGTTGGGTTTTCAGCTGAAATTTGTGAGCATCCAGATAAAATAACACTAAAAACTAAAAGAAAGGTGAGAATTTTTTTCATCTCTGCCACCCCGCTTTTTGTCGATAAGTATATTATATCACGATATGATCTTCATGAAACCCGTCAGACAGAATGTAAAGAGTCATTGCAGACAGACTCCCATGGCTACCTGCTTGGTCCTGAAGTAAAAGTATTGAAAACTTGCTCCACAAAAACTTTGTAATTAAAAGATTGAGCAATTAAATGTTTTGGCCACGGTGCTTTCGTTGCACTCTCTCTGAAATCCCCCAGACTTTGCCCAAACCCGGGTCCGCTATCCACATTAATCTTAATGGGGAATTCCTTAAACACGATTTCAGCTTTTGGGGTCAATGACCAGATGGAAAGTAAATCATGAAGGGGGGCACCGATGATACCCGGATAGTTTTTTTCATAAAATGCATAATAATAATCCACTAATGGTTTAATGATTTTACCCGCTTGATCATTTATTTCATGAAAGTATTTGTCAAGCAGATTAATGTTTTCCGGTGTTATGATTGAATATCTTGTTACATCAAGAGGAATGATATGAAGTTTCATCGGGGAAAGCTGAATGACTAAATTTGCAGCATATGGGTCACTGTAAAAATTAGCTTCTGCAGCAGGGGTCACATTTCCAGGAGATAAAAACGCACCGCCCATTATGTAAATATCCTTTATATATTTGATTTTTTCAGGATACAGAACAAATAAAGTAGCTAAGGAAGTGAGCCTCCCAGCTGATAGAATGCTTAAATCATATTTATATTTTTCAATCAGGTTTACGACATCAAAAAAATTTTCAAGGTTGTTGCCGCTTGGAATATTTTTAGGGATAATAGGGCCAAGCCCTGCAGGACCATGAACTTCTAAGTAGTATTTTGCCGGCAGGCCGGTCAGAGGAGTTACAGCACCGCCGAAAACCGGGATATCGGAAATACCTGTGACTTGCTGAATAAATTTCACATTTTTGACAGCCTCTTCTCTGGATACATTTCCATAGTCCGCTACAACCCCAACAATTTCTACTTCCTGGCTGTAGTAAGCGAATAATGCAGCCACCACATCATCGACTCCGAGATCACTGAAAAGCAAAATTTTTTTCTTTCCCATATTATGAACACCCCCGTCTTTTTATTTATATGCAAAGAATCTACTCTTCCCCACGTATAATACAGACGTAATCAAAAAAAATGCCCCAATGAGGGCATTTTTGATCATTCAGCGTAATAAATAAAGCCGATGGCACCAGGACCCGTGTGTGTACTGATGATAGGTGTTGTATCATCGATGTATACACCTTCATATCCTGTGACTTCCATTATTTTCGACTTTAAAGCTTGAGCCAATTCCATATTGTCAGCATGCATAATTGCCGCTGCTTTTATCGTTTTCCCAGCGATATCATTGACGAATTGCTTCGATAAGAATTTCACCACTTGGGAATAGCTTCTTACTTTTGCGACTGGGCTGTATTCGCCGCCCTCTAAAGATGCGATAGGCTTGATATGAAGAAGAGATCCCAATAAAGCCTTTCCTTTCCCGATGCGTCCGCCCTTGACTAAATTCTCCAATGTATCTACCACAACATAAAGATGTGTGGATTCCCGTATTGTCTTCAATCTCTCAAGGATGCTTTCCATGTTTTTTCCATCCTTGGCCATCTTGGCTGCCTCGAGTACTTGAAAGGCCAACCCCCTGGTAATAAATCTTGAATCTACTACAGTCACTGAGGACTTGGACATTTCTGCAGCGCTTTCAGCTGTCCGTACAGTTCCACTCATATTTCCAGTCATATGTATGGATAAAATTTGGCTGCCATCGCTTCCCAGATGATCATACATTTCAACAAACTTGCCAATAGGAGGCTGTGAACTTTTCGGCAGCTCCTTGGAATGTTTCATTTTTTCAAGAAATGTTTTTGGTGTTATTTCGACCCGATCTAGAAAGGTTTCGTTATTTATGGAAATGGAGAGCGGGATTACATTTATACCCCATTCTTCAATTTCTTCTTTTGTTAAATCCACCGTGGAATCGGTGACAATCTTGATTGAACTCAAACTATCCACATCCTAACACTGCTATGGTTTCAATTATTATATCTTTAAAAAGGGAAGATGAATATCATTTTTTCAAACTGGATGCTTTTGGCAAACAGGTGAAACCTTAGTGACTCCCCGCAAAAAAAGATGGCCGCACATAATGCACAGCCACCTTTCCATAAAAAAGATCAAGCATTATTCTTTAATTCTGCCGGCTGATATATCTCTTGATATTCAGTCCATTTTAATACTTTCTTTAAATGCATCTTAAAGGAATACACCTTATTAGGCTGAGCTTCGCGATCAATATTCTTTAAGAATGACTGCAGCCTTACATGCATTTTGAAATAAAGCGGATTTTCCTCGTGCAATACTGGAATTTCGATAACTTTTACCTTCTGTCCATTTTCCGATTTGAACTCAAGGCTTTTTAACAGCAAAGTATCAATCCTCTTTTTCACCCGTTTGTCTTCATTATACCCTATTTCTGACCGCAATACCTGTCTTAAATTGTCGTTAACTATATTTTTTATGTTTGTTGGATTTTTTTATACATTCCTTGCTGACATTCCTTGTGGAGTTGACTAATGAGGAGACAGCATAATTCGTAAGACTTCCATCCTCAATGGGAATTAGCAGATGTTTTACATCGTGAAATGGAGAATCAGACAGCCAGTGATGGATTGCTGAATCATCTTTCAGAATCACCGGCATTCTTTCATGAATACCCGCCATATCTTCATTCGCCTCAGTGGTAATGATCGTACAAGTAGTATCTTCGTTATTTCTATCCCATAGTGCTGCAAAAGCAAATGGTCTTTTTTCTTTTAGTTGGATCCTATATGGCTGTTTGCTGCCATCAATAGTACTCCATTCGTAAAAGCTGTCTGCCAAAATGATCATTCTTCTTTTTTCTAAAAGTTTATTATAGCTTGGCTTTTCTTCAATAGATTCTGCCCGGGCATTTATTAAAGGCTTCCATTTTTTCATATCTTTAACCCAATATGGGACGAGCCCCCATTTTATATAGCCTGCTTTTCTTTCATTTTTCTTTTGTACTGCGCCTAAAACATTTTGAGTTGGTGCGATGTTGTAGGATGGCTCGAAAAGTTCAGGGAAATCATCAAGGAGAAATTGTTCGATCAAGTCTTCTTTTGATGCATTTAATGTATACCTTCCACACATAACCTTTCACATCCCTTCTGCCTTTTCAAAGGAAATTCAGAAAATATTTGCAGCTTTTATGATTGAGGTTTATGATAATTTAAAATAAAGAGAAAGCGAGGTTCAATTATTGACATCCACTCATTTTGAAGACTGGAAAGAAGAATTGGCCAACGCCATTACACATGGGATCGGATTTTTATTGAGCATCCCCGCCCTTGTCATTCTAATTGTGATTGCTTCACATAAACAGGATGGCTGGTACATGGGCAGCTTTTTGGTTTTTGGGATTTCTATGCTTCTATTATATCTATTTTCAACGATGCTACACAGCTTTAAACCTTCTAAAGCAAAAAGGGTTTTTGCTATCCTTGATCATTCTGCCATTTATTTATTGATTGCAGGGACCTATACCCCTTTTGTCTTAATCACGCTAAAAGGAACCCTGGGATGGGTGCTTTTTGGATTGATCTGGCTTCTTGCGGTATGCGGAATTGTATTCAAGTGCCTTTTCATTGATAGGTTTCAACTGCTATCCACTATTTTTTACGTCTTGATGGGATGGCTCATCATCATTGCAATCCAGCCCCTGTATCACAACTTGACCCCTTCAGGTTTCATGTTCTTGTTGACTGGCGGGATTCTTTATTCAGTTGGAGCAATATTTTACATCTGGCAAAAGATACCCTTCAACCATGCAATTTGGCATCTGTTCGTACTTGGCGGCAGTGCACTCATGTATTTCTGCGTGCTATTTTATGTTTAAGACTAAATGTAAAGAGGGGCACAGGGCCCCTCTTTATTTTTTTCTATATTTCATAAACTGGTAGTCATATGGGTTTTTTTCATTTTTAACACCTTTTGTTGACCAAACCAAATTCCATTCATCCCAGATTACATCACGAAAGTATGTATCCCCTTGAAATGTTTCTTCAATTTTTGTGACATACATTTGATCGACTTCATCTATAAACAGGCGGAAAAGTTCTGCCCCACCGGTTATGAAAACTTCTTTATCCTGATTATCAATCCAATTCAGCAATGATTCTTTTTCATGAAAGAGCATGTAGTCGCCTTTTTTATATGCGGCATCTCTGGTTAGTATAATATTCGTCCTGCCTGGTAATGGCTTCCCGATGGATTCATACGTTTTTCTCCCCATTACGATCGGGTGATGCATGGTTGTTGTTTTGAAAAACTTAAGATCTTCCGGAAGTCTCCACGGAAGCGAATTGTCACTTCCGATCAAACCTTCTTGATCCATAGCAAATATAAAAGAAATCATACACTCACAGCCCCTTTTATATGTGGATGGGACTGATAGCCCGTTAATTCAAAATCTTCAAATCGGAAGCCGAATATATCCTGCACTTCAGGATTGATCTTCATCGTTGGGAGTGGGTATGGATCCCTTTCCAACTGAAGTTTGACTTGGTCGATATGGTTGGAGTAGATATGGACATCTCCAAAAGTATGAACGAATTCTCCCGGTTCAAGACCGCATACCTGCGCCACCATCATCGTTAAAAGCGCATAGGATGCAATGTTAAACGGCACCCCGAGGAAAACATCTGCCGATCTTTGATAAAGCTGACAGGACAATTTTCCATTCGCAACGTAAAATTGAAAAAGACAATGGCATGGCGGAAGGGCCATCTTGTCAATTTCCCCGACGTTCCATGCATTCACAATCATCCTTCTTGAGTCAGGGTTATTTTTGATTGTTTCTATCAGTTCAGTGATTTGGTCAACTGTCGTCCCGTCGCCGGTACTCCAGGAGCGCCATTGCCGCCCATATACCGGCCCCAATTCGCCATTTTCATCTGCCCATTCATTCCAGATTCGAACACCGTTTTCCTGCAGGTAGCGTACGTTGGTATCGCCTTTTAAAAACCATAGCAGTTCATGGATGATGGATTTCAGATGAAGTTTTTTTGTGGTGATCAGCGGAAAGCCTTCATTGAGGTCGAATCTCATTTGATAGCCGAACGTACTGAGCGTTCCTGTCCCTGTTCGATCTTCTTTTTTTGTTCCATTTTCTAATACATGTCGGCATAAGTCTAAATATTGCTTCATCTGTTGTCCCCCTAAAGAATGATTACCTCTATTATGAAATAAAAAGATAGTATTCGTAAACCTTGTTGTTAAAATCTTAATGCCGATTTTAACGTCATTGTACCTGTTGTGTACGTTGAAATGGAGTATCCAGGCTCTTTTCTAACTATATTTCTTGCATAGTTTGCATAAGTTAGCACGTTTTTATGGCTAAAGCAGCAAACTTTGAGAAAAGAGCCAATAAAAAAAGAACCTTTCAAGGAAGGTTCTTTTTAATCTCAAATAATATCAGCCTATGCAGACATCCATTTTGGCGGGGTATTTTTATCCCAATAGATCATCCCTAGATCATAGTGGGTCTGGAACTGATCATGGTATGTATGATAATGAAAATTGAAGTAATATCCTTCGAGCGGCGGGTGGTCCCTTCTAACATGAAAGCGAATTACGTCATTCCCGGTATTGGCATTATAGATATGAAATATTTTTTCACTTGTTCCACCGCTTGGATCTTCTGAAATGGCCAGATGGCTTAGGTCCTCTTTCGGATATTGGTCAATGGTCATCTCGATTGCCTTTTGAATATTCGGCAGGATGATGTCCTTGAATTCATTTTCGATGACCGGAGTAATTTTTTGCCCGAATTTTTCAAAGGATTGCTTCTCTGCTTCTTTCATGACTATCCCAATGATTGCATCCCTTGAATCGGTATCATCAAATAGGCCGCTTCTTTCTGCCTTGTCATCATAATTATTTTCAAGTTGTGGAGTAGTCTGCTGTTCTGCTTTATCTAATGTCTGATTCTCGGCCATGAACGCCTGTGACGGTGTTACCATGCCGAAGGACAAGATGGAAATCAGGACAACAAACGATTTGCGAAGCCATATTTTCATGCTAAAAATCCTTTCTTGCGAATTGATCGTGTCATCTCTTCATAATTATTATACTAGCTTTCTACGAACAAATGTAGAAAAGGTTTCAAATTATCAGACAGAAATTGAAAAATAGGAAAAAAGTTTGTTCATAGTGAAAAAAGGAAATAATAATAAAAACAGGAAAAAGGGGTGTATCTGGATGGCTGATACTTTTGCTGTCATTGGATGTGTAGTAATGCTTGCATACTTTGTTTTTTTATCGATAACAGATTAATTAAGAAAAGCGGAGCCGACTGTTCAGAGGCGTAGAGACTGGAGCGCAGCCACACGAGATAAAGGAATCACGTTGAGCACAGCGAATCGATGATGACTTATCGTAAGTGTGCTGAGCGAAGTCTCCCAGCCTCTAGGAGGCGGAGCTGGACAAAGAAAAGCGCAAGCGCCTCGATCAGCCCCGACCAGCATAAGACGGAACTCGAAGGAAATCCTGATTTCCGTAGAGGTGCGGCTTATGTCTCGAGGGGCTAGGCGCTGGAGCTGGACAGAACTGAAAGGGCGCCTGAATACTCAGAGCGCCCTTTTACTTATCCAGGACTCCAAAATGGAACTTGGATGACTTGCGGATAATCTGCCGAAAACCATATTTTTTAAACAAAGGGGAGCGAAAATGCTCTTTGAGTACAACCTTTTTTGCTGCCACCCTCTTGGCCTCTTCAACTACTTCATCTGACAACTCAGTATAGACTGCCCAATCCCGCATCGCATTGATTCCCTCTGACTCCTTGATGGATTCTTCGAACATGGGATCAAGATAAACAATATCAAATGAACCATCCTCGCAGCTCTTTAAGTACTCCAGGTGTGTGGAGGAAATAACTTCAATCCTTTTCATGGCAGCATCCAATTCTGGAATGCCTGTCCCCCAGGAATGAAGTCCGGCAGCTACTATATAGGCTACATACGGATTACCCTCAAGACCTGTAATTTTTCCGTCCTCGCCTGCCGCGAAGCTCATTACAATACTGTCCGATGCAAGTCCGAGTGTACAGTCCAATACCTTCATACCCGCTTCAAGCTCCATGACCTCTATTAATGGATCCGATTCCCCTTTGATCAATCTCTTGACCCTGAAATTGGCAGAGTTCGGATGAAAGAAAAATGGGACCTCTCTCATGGAATCCTTTTTGAAATGATATAATTCCATTCTCGTCTTCCCCATTACAATGCAATTATCCTGTAGTCTTTCCTGCATGGAAACCAGTGTTTCTTTTTTTCTGTCCACATATGGGATGCCTAATTCCTGTGCAGCAATTTTAGCTCTGTCAGTCAGATTTTCATTGGTTCTTTCTGATGTAGTTAAAAACAAACTCTTCACCTCTTTTACATTCAAATAGAAAGGATGCCATTTAGGCATCCTTTTCGCTTCATTAACAATGTTTATCAAACGCACCCATTAAATTATGGATGATTTCTTCCATTGTATGATCTTCTATGTCTTCCCTTGGAATAAAATGAAGAACTTCTTTTCCTTTAATAAGTGCCATGGATGGAGAGGATGGTTCAAAGCCTTCGAAGTATTCCCTCATTTTTTCAGTAGCCTCTTTATCCTGGCCGGCAAAGACAGTTACAAGATGATCAGGGGATTTATCAGATGCTACAACCGCTTGAGTGGCTGCAGGACGAGCCAATCCTGCTGCACAACCGCATACAGAATTGACGACCACCAGTACAGTCCCTTCATTGTTCTCCATAAATTCCTCTACTTCTTCTCCAGAAAGTAATTCCTTGAAGCCAGCTCTAACCAATTCCTGTCTCATAGGAATGACCATCTGTCTCATATATTCTTCATATGCCATTGACATTTACGTTTCCTCCTTTATTCTCTTTCTTTCTTATTTCTCGCTTCCGTCATTTGTTTCCAAACCGATCCTTTTGCTTCTTCGCCGCCCTCAATTCTTTCAATTGCCATTTTAACTTGGAGGCTCACTTCGAATTCAGGATCATTTTCTGCGTTCTTTAAAGCTGGAAGCGCCGTTTCATCTCCCACTTCGTATAAAAACATCGCTGCACGCCATCGGACAATTTTGCTTGTGTCCTTCAATGCTTCCATCATTTCTTCCATTGCTTCTTCATAGCCCAAGTCGGATAAGCAATCTCCCGCTGTCCGCCTTACCATGACCGTTTTGTCCTTAAGTCCTTTATATAGAAATGGAAGGACACTCTTATCCTCGATCATCCCTAAATATACGACAGCCAAACGGCGAATAGAAGGTTTTTCATCATTCAATGCCTGCTCAAGAAGAGGAAGATCCTCCAACTCAGGATCGTCCATTTGATCGAGGAGCTGGTATCTTTTGCGCCAATCAGGGTTGTCAAACATTTCAACTGTCACTTTTTTCTTTTGGCGTACTGTTTCGCTTTTCTTCTCAGGGGACTGTGCTTCACTTACCAGTTCATCCAATCTGGATTGAGGATAAGCTGCCACGATTTCTTCCTTAAGTTCTTGACCGATTTGGTCAAGTTCTCCGTAGCGGATGCCGTAGTCTTTCCATTTTCTTGCCAAAACTACATTATCTTCTTGCTTTTGCGCAGCACCCACTGCAGTTATATATGCTTCAGGAAGGCCGAATCTTCTTTCCTCATTCCCATCAGTCAGTTTGATCTGCATTGGAATGCCTTTGAAAAATTGTACGGAGGCATTTACTTCACCGAAGTGCTCGTCGGGTTTGATCCCCTCTTCTCTAGCATCAGCTTCTTCACCAAAAGCCGTCCGCACTTTAGGAAGAATTTCCTGCCAATCCACCTTCCCATATCTTTCTACCGCTAAAAAATCTGCAACATGATAAACACCCTTTACACCTTCAATCTCCAGGATATCCTGGATGATTTTTGGTGCATCGGAAGCAGTTTCTTTTTTATAGTTATTGCTTTTTCCCGAAGGAAGTTCTTGATTCAAAATAATTTTCATTGTATTAGGGCTGGGAGTGGGTTCTATGGATTTAATATTCATAATCAAACAGTCCTTTCCACGAAAAAATCCATCATCATTGTAACATAAAGACTTTTTTATCTGCTAATCCGCAAGCTCGGATAAATAGGACCACCGTTCAATCAGCATTTCCAGATTCTCATTATATTGTTCAATCTCTTCCATCAGGACTCTTGCTTTATCGAAGTCACTGCCGACATTTTCCAGATCATTCTGCGCGTTTTCAAGCTTCTCTTCTGCAGAAGCGATTTTTTCTTCGATTTCTTCCCATTCTTTCTTTTCCATATAGGTCATTTTCTTCTTTTTAGGAGTCTCTTCTGCGACCGTCTTCATTTTAATTGGAGCCGCCTTCTCTTTACTCTCCTGTGCTTCTTTTTCTAAATATTCACTGTATATCCCGTAAAAAGGAACTATCATTCCTTCCCCTTGAAATACAAGCAGCTGTGTTGACGTTTTATCCAAGAAATAGCGGTCATGGGAAACAGTGATGACTACACCAGGGAACTCTTCTATATAATCTTCGAGCACTGTCAGAGTCTGAGTATCCAAGTCATTTGTCGGCTCATCAAGCAGGAGCACATTCGGTTTTTGCATCAATAGCCTAAGGAGATACAGACGCCTTTTCTCTCCCCCTGAAAGCTTCCTGATAAGCGTCCCATGGGAATTCATCGGAAACAAAAACCGTTCGAGCATTTGTGCAGCTGAAACAGTTTCTCCATCTGTCGTTTCAATGACGTCCCCATATTCCCTGACATATTCAATCATTCTCATATTTTCATCCATCTCTTCATGGTTCTGTTGGAAATATGCGATTTTCACCGTCTGTCCAATTTTAATCTCCCCGCTATCGAGGACCATATTGCCGGCGATCATATTTAAAAGAGTGGACTTCCCGCTTCCATTTTTACCGACGATGCCAAAACGGTCTCCCGGTTTCACAAGCCAATCAAAATCCTTCAAGATACATTTATCTCCAAATGATTTCTGAGCATTTGAAAATTCAAGAACTTGTTTTCCAAGCCTGCTTCCTTTAAAAGACATTTCCACTTGTTCTTTAGCAGGAACGCTTCCCAATTGAGACTCAATGGATTCAAAGCGCTGTATCCGCGCCTTTTGTTTAGTCGACCTTGCTTTAGCGCCTCTTCTCATCCAGGCAAGCTCATTGCGGTAAAGATTCCTTCTTTTATCCTCCGATGCGGCCATCTGCTCTTCCCGAAGGGCTTTTGCTTCAATAAAATCCTGATAATTTCCTTTGTATTCATAAAGGGAGCCATTATCAAGTTCAAATATTTTATTTGTGACATAATCAAGAAAGTACCGGTCATGAGTAACGAGCAGCAAGGAACCGCTGTATTTTGACAGATAATCTTCCAGCCATTTTACAGATTCATAGTCGAGGTGGTTGGTAGGCTCATCCAGTATCAGGAGGTCCGGAGTCTCGATAAGCACCTGGGCAAGAGCCACCCGTTTCCTCTGACCTCCGGAAAGTTCCGCCATTTTTTGCTTGAAATCTGTTATTCCCAGCTTCATTAATATCGTTTTTGCGGCTGAATTTGCTTCCCATGCCTGATTTGCATCCATATCTTTTTGGAGCCTGAAAAGCTGCTGCTGGATCTCTTCGTTCTCAGGCTGTATTTCAAGCTTTAATAGGGTCTCCTCATATACTTTGAGAAGCCGGATGATTTTGGCTTCGCTCAGAAATACCTGATCGAGCACCGATATTTCTTCATTGACCTCAGGTTCCTGAGGAAGGTAGCCAATTGTATAATCCTTTGGAGCACTCATCTCCCCAGTATCAGGAAGGTCGATCCCAGCAATCAATTTCAAAAGACTCGACTTGCCTGTCCCATTTACCCCGATTAAACCAATTCTATTTTTTTCTGATATTGTAAATGAAATATTATTAAAGAGATCTTTTTCTCCATAAGATTTAGATAGTTGTTCAACTGAGAACATTTTCATTCATAACCATTCCATTCTTTATAAAATTGCTCTAAAAATTGTTCCATGAAATGATGGCGCTCATTAGCGATTTCTTTCGCTGTATTGGTCATCATTTTTTCTTGAAGCACTAATAGTTTTTCATAAAAATGATGTATTGAGGAAGATTTCCCTTGGCGGTACTCCTCTTTCGTCATATTCTTTCTGACATTGATGGCAGGATCATACATGGGCGATCCTTTCTTTCCACCGTATGCAAAAGTCCGGGCAATCCCTATCGCTCCGATAGCATCCAGGCGATCTGCATCCCTTACAATCATTGCTTCCACTGAATTCAATTCTGCTTCATGGCCGCCATTGAAAGAAATGCTGTAAATGATTTCAAGGATGTGCTGTTCCTGTTCTTTCTGCAAAGAACAGGAATCAATCCATTCCGAAAGGATCCTTTTCCCTTTTTCTATATCCTCATTCAGCTTCTCATCGGGAATATCATGCAAAAGAGCGGCCATCTCTATAATAAAACGATCGCCTTCGTTTTCTTGATCTGCGATGTGAAGCGCCATTTTCCTGACCCTGTCAATATGATGCCAGTCATGTCCTGATGAATCACCTTTTAGACAGCTCTTCACAAATTCCTCTGTCTTCCTGATACAATCTTTCATTATCAAACCACTTCCTTGATCATATTTTATCATGTTATCCCCTTAGCCTTTAACAACTTCATACTTTTTGACAGAACAAAAGCGCAAGCGCCTCGATCAGACCCGACCAGCATAAGACGGAACTCGAAGGAAATCCTGATTTCCGTAGAGGTACGGCTTATGACTCGAGGGGCTAGGCGCTGGAGCTGGACGTAGATTAACTTACTTTAAAGTTATCTACAAGGTAACATTTTTATAATTTCATAAACGATAAAAAAAGCCGGCATTTGCCAGCTTTTACGTTTTAAGTTGAAATAAATTGATTAACTTTCACAGAACCAGCTGATTCCTAATGTATGTTCGCCTGCATGCAGACCGATGACCGCCCCGAGTGGATGTATTGAACATTTAACAACAGGAAACATCACCTTAATATTATTCTTCCATTTTAAAGCTTCTTCATCATGGAGACCATATAAAATAAAGATTTCCTTAATAGCCCCTTTATCAGAAGAATCTTTTATATAATCCGCCATTTTTTCTAACCCTTTTTTTCCGCTCCGCACCTTTTCCTTTACAAGCAATTGTCCATCTGAAATGGAAATGATCGGCTTGATATTCATAAAGCTGCCAATGAAAAATTGAAGCCCATTCATTCGCCCGCTTCTATGAAGCTGTTCTATACTTCCGACAAGTACATAAGTTTCATTTGATTTCAATAAATCCCCTATTACTTCAACAGCTTCTTCACTCGAACCTCCGTCTGAAATAACTTTCATCCCAAGTTTGATAAGATATGAGAGCGGATATGATAAAATCTTCGAATCTATCACCTTTATGGGATGGTCAATCATATTGGCCGCCTGTACGGCAGTGGAATAGGTACCACTTAAATGTGAAGATACGTGGATGGAAATAATGGAATCATATTCGTCTTTTAGTTTTGAATATAGTTCTACAAAGGAACCGACTGATGGCTGTGAGGACTTTGGTGCATTTTTTAGTCCTTTCAGCTTTTCATAAAGTTCTACCGGTCCAAGGGTCACCCCATCAAGATATTCTTCCTCATCCAACAGAATTGTCATTGGCAGCACATACAAATCAGGATGGGATGAAAGCTCTTCATCCAAACACACTGTGCTGTCGGTCACCCAGGCAATCTTCAATCCATTTCCCCCTTGTCTATCCCCTATCTGCTAAGGGCTGTCAGTGTTTTTACTGTGTGATGTGTCATCTCCAGCAAATCATCAACCATTTCTTCTGTAATAATCCGATTAAAGGTCAAAAGGAGAGATCTGGCAGGTGGATTCAAGGAAGAAATAATGTTTTTTTCCTCGAATTCTCTATCCGTCCCCCACATTTCTTTAATCAAATTGATATTTCGGTCTGTAAGATCTACTTGGTCCCCTTTAAACTCGATCTCGGCAACTACACCTGGAGAACTGTCAGTAAGAGCCAGCAGCTCTGATGCCAATTGCTGCAACCCTGCTTCTATCCTGATGGAAGCGGTGATTCGGCATTCTTTAGAAGATAGAGAAGCCGTGACTTCATACAGTCTTGAAAGAGATGCGAGATCAATTGAGTCCTTCCGGCCAATGACCTTGATTTCCCCGCTTAAATCAAGATCATACAGCGCACCTTCAAGAACGACCTTTAAATTTTCATATGCCGTAGGATCAAACATAGCTATCTCCCCAAAGTTAATATAATCTATTTATTATTTTTGCTAATTAGAAACCTTTTTTAGAATAGACCGACAGCTCTTCCCTCATCGTCAACGTCCATGCCATTTGCTGCTGGTTTCTTTGGCAAACCTGGCATGGTCATGACATCCCCGGTCAAAGCAACGACAAATCCTGCCCCAAGCTTTGGAATTAATTCCCTGACGTGAATAGTAAATTCAGATGGCCTTCCGAGCTTATTAGGGTCATCTGACAGCGAGTACTGTGTCTTGGCCATGCATACTGGCAAATGTCCCCATCCATTTTTTTCAGCTTCCTTCAGTTGCCTGAATGCTTTTGTAGAGAATTCAACACCCTTGCCTCCATAAACTTTTTGAACGATTGCCGTTATTTTTTCTTCTAATGAATCGGAAACATCATACAGGGAGTGAAAGTTATTTTCTTGATTTTGAATCGCTTGAATAACTTTTTCCCCTAAATCCAATCCACCTTTTCCACCATGTTCCCACACCTCTGTCAAAGATGCAGATACTCCATTTTCTTCGCACCACTTCAACAGGAGAGAGACTTCCTCCTTTGTATCAGTCACGAAACGATTGACAGCCACTACAAAAGGAAGTTCGAACTGTTTAATCGTTTCAATGTGCTTCTTTAGGTTATCTAGACCCTTTTCAAGCGCCTGTACATTTTCTGTCATTAATTCTGTTTTAATGACTCCACCATGCATTTTCAACGCTCTGATTGTTGCAACGATGACAACTGCACTCGGTTTTAACCCAGCAGCCCTGGATTTGATATGCAGGAATTTTTCTGCACCTAAATCCGCCCCGAATCCAGATTCTGTAACGACGAAATCAGCCAGTTTAGCTGCTGTTTTGGTTGCCATGACGCTGTTGCAACCATGGGCAATATTTGCAAACGGTCCGCCATGGACAAGAGCAGGTGTATGCTCTACAGTCTGTACCAGGTTGGGCTTCAGTGCATCTTTTAAAAGAAGCGTCAATGCTCCTTCAACACCTAAATCTCCTACTGTCACTGGCTCTTTATCCACATTGTAGGCGACCACAATAGAAGAGATCCTTTTTTTCAAATCTTTCAGATCAACTGCAAGGCAGAGCACCGCCATGATTTCGGAAGCAACAGTAATATCAAATCCATCTTCCCTTGGAACACCTTGAACGGGCCCACCCAAGCCGATGACCACTTTTCGGAGTGCCCTATCGTTTATATCAAGCACCCTTTTCCAAATAATCCTTCTTGGATCGATTTTCAATTCATTCCCTTGATGAATATGATTATCAATCAATGCAGATAAGGCATTATTAGCCGCAGTGATGGCATGGATGTCGCCTGTAAAATGCAAGTTGATATCTTCCATGGGAAGAATCTGCGAATAGCCTCCGCCCGCAGCTCCTCCTTTGATTCCCATTGTCGGACCAAGGGAAGGCTCCCTCATCGCAATGATGGTCTTCTTCCCAAGCTGGCTCAATGCATCACCCAAACCGACTGTTACAGTGGATTTCCCTTCACCTGCCGGGGTGGGGTTGATTGAAGTCACCAAAATGATCTTTCCCTCATCTGTCTGAGGCAGATTATTGATCGCCTCATAACTGATTTTTGCTTTATATTTCCCGTACAATTCTATATCGTCTGGTCCCAATCCAATTTTCGCTGCAATAACACTGATGGGCTCCATTACCGCTTCCTGGGCAATTTGAATATCTGATTTATAAACCGGCTTTGTTTCCATGCATCCTACCTCCAGAGTATGTAAACTTCAAACTGATTAAGATTGTTGAGAATAATAGACTTCTTCAAATGGCTGTACAACGACAAATCCATGTCCTTCGAATTTCATTTGGATGGACTCTCCGCTGCCTCTTCCAAAAAATGTTTTCAATGAAATATCTGTCACAAACTCGGGGCTTAAATTACCCGACCATGCCACTGTAGCGTTTGGGTCGGTATATACCGGATTACCGGGTTCCACCAGCAATGTCAGAGGTTCATAATGAGAGGTGATGGCAACCATGCCTATCCCCTTAAGCTTCACATTAAAAAGCCCGCCGGAAATAATCCCGGCAATCCTTTTCATTAACTTGATATCCCAATCAATCGTTTCTTCAAATGCCAATAGGTCATTGCCGTTTACAAAAAGGCTTTCCCCTTGAAGATTCAAAATGGATATTTTCTTTCCTTGGTCAGCCAGATAAAGTTTTCCGCTACCGGAAGCTTTCATGAGGGTCGTCCCTTCACCCGTGAGTGCTTTTTTAAACATTTTTCCTATTCCATGTTCCAAAATGCCTTCTCGCGTAAATTTCACTTGACCCCTGTATGAAATCATTGAACCTGTCTTAGCCCAAACCTTCCCTTCAAGGTTTACTTCAAGAAAGCGGGGGGTCTCCAATTCGAATAGTCCCTGACCTTTATCCTGCTGTTCTGTAGCCTGTATGAATTCCTGAATCGAATAACGTTGATCCATCATTGTCAACCCTTCCTCTTTACGCTTTTAGCATGAATAATGTCATAAAACTCAATGCTTGCTTTAATTCGCTGGACAATTGATCTGCCATCTTTTTGTCCACTCCCCTTTTCAGGACATGCCGTTCAGCGATTTTTTCCCATCCTGCCAGTTCCGCCAGTTTTTCGAATTCCCATGGCATCATCGTATTGCAGATAACTTGTTGTCCGGTCAATCTGGCAAAGCTGTTGATTCTCGGCTGGGCTGTCGGACCAAGGATTCCAAATAATGCATATCCACCTTTTTTAACACTTTGAAGTATGTCCTTCAACACCTTGAAAGGATCTTCTGTCCATTCCAATGAGTTGATTGCCATAACACCGGAAAGTTCATTTTCCTGAAACGGGATTCGATTTAAATCACCCACTATGAAATCGAGTCTTTCACTTTTGTAAGCGTTGGACATTTCAACCATCCTTGGCGAAATATCCATCCCTGTTACACGATAGCCCTCTTTTGATAATAAGAAAGCACCGCAGCCATCACCACACCCGAGATCACCAATTTCACCATCTAATGGAACATATTCTTTAAAGAAAGGGACGATGTCCTTCCTGCTCCCGGTTTCCCACATCTCTTTACTGTTTGCATGCCAGAAATCAGCTCTATCATCCCAATCCTTTTCTGCTTTTTCATGCCAATTATATGCCACTCCATCCACTCCTCTAAATCTATTTCCTTCTTTATATATTATGGATAAACCTAAAAACTCCTGCCAATATTAAGATTATGCTAATCGGGCATACTTTTTAAAAAAAGGAGGATGTTTATGGAATCGATTGTAAAGGTGCAGCGTAATCACAATGGGAAGATCATAAGTTTTGAGACAAATACCGGAAGAATCATTTCCTACCAAAAGGCACTTGCTGAAGCTGAGGACGGAATCATTTCCAACGTTGAAATTCAAGGGGACTCTGATGGGTTTTCTTTTTTATCACACACGGATTCAGAAGATCCCGGCTTCAACCTATTTCCCCCGATTTATTGACAGAAAAATTCATGAAGTATTAAAAAATCCATCCTTCATAAAACAAGGATGGATTTTATTAGTTTGCGGTATCAATACAATTTTATTCGTCGCTTTTGTCTTGTAGAGATTTAAGATTTTCAATCCTCACTGGTTCTTCTTCAAAATACTGAACAAGGTCACCAATGCGGTCAATTGAATCCCAGCTTAAATGATGCTCAATCCCTTCAACATCTTCATAAATATGCTCTTCTTTTACGCCAATCATCTTCAAAAACTGTTCAAGAAGTTCGTGGCGGTAAACCAATCGTTTCCCGATTTTCTTCCCTTTAGGGGTCAAAATCAACCCTCTATACTTTTCATAAATTAAATAATCGTCCTTATCTAGCTTTTGAACCATTTTAGTAACTGAGGAGGGATGGACGGAAAGGGCATCTGCTATATCCGAAACACGGGCATAGCCTTTATTTTCAATCAACAAATATATTTGTTCTATGTAATCTTCCATACTGGGTGTCGGCATCCCATATCCTCCAATACACAACATTTTAACCAATCATTAAAAGTTTACTATAGTTCCGGTCATTTAACAAGCAAAGCAAGTGATTACAGCCCGGTATGCCGCTCATATTAAAAAAGTTGAAAATTTCAACTACTCCGTCTTCAGCTTCTTGACTAACGATTATTGATGTTGTATATTTAAGTCATCATTTAGTATACTTTTATTTACATACATAAAAGCTATATATAAATGATAATATTTTTGAAAGCATCTCAAGATGCTTGTGTACATTTAGGAGGATTTAAGCATGCAAAACGGTAAAGTAAAATGGTTTAACAACGAAAAAGGTTTTGGATTCATCGAAGTTGAAGGCGGAGACGATGTATTCGTACATTTCACAGCTATTCAAGGCGACGGCTTCAAATCATTAGAAGAAGGCCAAGAAGTTTCTTTTGAAATCGTTGAAGGAAACCGTGGACCACAAGCTGCTAACGTTGTAAAATTATAATTCCTGAAAAAAATATAAAGGCTGACATTTTGTCAGCCTTTTTTTGTTATTCTTTTTTTGCCTCTACTCAAGACAGCTTCTTGCCGTATTCTTTTAATTTTTGGCCAACTGTACACTTTTGAATACAAAATTTATGTGCATTCGTTTTACCAAACTCCTTGCGATGATAGGCTTTTAAAAAGCAATCTTCACAATAAGTTGCAAGGATCTCTTCCAATTCTGCGTATAATTCTTGTCTATTCAAAACTTGCCATCCCTTTCAATCCTCATCACTTTTATTGATCATTCCATTACTATGAACTTTTATACCATCCAATGCCTGCTGTGCAAGCTTATCTGCCTCTTTATTATGATTCCTCGAAATGACTTCCACGTTGGCTTTTATTCGGAGCCGCTTCATTTTTTCTTCGATTTTATCAAGCCATTTATTAAACACCTCATCAAAACAAGGCCATTCTCCGGTCAGTTGATTCAATACCACTTGGGAATCCCCTTTAAACGTACAAGGGATTGATGAAACCCCAAGTTCCTCAAGGATATTCAATGAGGTATATAGAGCAGCATATTCAGCTTCATTGTTGGACTCAAGCTGGAGAAGTCTTTCATTTTCCCGTACCCTCCATTGCTCTTTTCCTTTTTTATAATAAACAGCCACTCCAACCCCTGAAATCCCATCGTCTTTTTTAAACCCACCATCAAAATAGACAATTACATCATGGGGTTCCTGCTCAACTTTTTGTTGAAGTTTTAGAAATTCTTTTTGATTCCATTTGCTCCCCATTTCATCTTCGATGGAAAGTTCTGCGACACGCCCTGTTTTGATTAAATCATTAATGATCACTTCTACTTTATCGAAGGGAATCCAATCTGACTGAAATTCAGCAGGATAGACACCTTTATACTTCCAATTTATTTTTGCCTGCATATTCATCTCCCCTTCAAATAGGATGGGATGCGGTTGTACAAACATGGCACCCCCGCTATAATTATTAAGTATTTATAATCTTATCGAATTTCAATTCGTTTATCTATTTTCTCACATTTTTTTAAAAAAATCCTTCATTGAATTGAAAGGCGGCGTAAGGAATGGTTGAAGTATATATAGATGGTGCAAGCGCAGGGGATCCCGGTCCTAGCGGGGCGGGAGTATTCATAAATAATAATGGATCCGTTGAAAGATATACGTTTCCTCTCGGGAAAATGAACAATCATGAAGCTGAATTTGTTTCCTTCTTAAAGGCAATGGAGATTTGCGTTGAGAAAGGTTATCGAATCGTTTCAGTCCGGACTGACTCAAAAGCAGTAGTGGGGGCGGTTGAGAAAGAATTCGTCAAAAAAGAAAAATACCGGGTCATCTTTGAAAAGGGATTGGAGCTTTCAAAGCAGCTGGACCTCTTTTTTATCAAATGGATTCCGAGCAAGGAGAATCGGGCAGATGAACTTGCAAGAAGAGCGATCCGCGAGAATGGAGAAATGAACGAATGACAAGGAAATGGGTATATGACCTTCTTTTAATATTTGTTGCGTTTGTGTGTGGAACAACATTTGTCATTGTTTAAAATGCAAATGCCAAAAAAACAGGTGCATCTAAAATCTATGCACCTGTTTTTAAGCAAGCAGCCCAATATCCTTTACAAATTGTAAAGCTTTATGGCGGGAATTGATTTCATTTTCTTTCAATGTTTCAAGGAGCGAAATGTAAAAGCTCCCGTCAAATGTTTTCTGCGTCTTTAAAGTTATTTCAATGGCAAATTTTACGAGTTGATCGGATGCATCGGTAGAGCGCTGGCCGAAATATATGAATCCGATTGCATCTTGTTCAAATTTAAAGCCTCTACCTTTCATATCAAGCAGAAATTCCCCTAAAGAAAGATCCTTTTTCACTTTACTCTCCCCATCCTTACCTATTTCTGCTCTTTAATCTTACCTTAAATCCGTTTCTTTTGTCATCCCTTTTCGACACCGAATGACAACGATAAGCTTTTCAACCTTCAATGATAAAAAGCTTGGGGGACTACCCCCAAGCTTTGATTATAATGGCGTTTGACTATCCAATATATTCCTCTAAGCCATGATTTTGCACTAAATATCTTCCCAATGATCTTAATTCTAGAGAGTTGACTATTTCAACACAGCTTTGAGGCACTTTGCTCCATTCAGCCAGCCCATGTTCAAAATCAATCGGCACTTCGCAGTGGATTTCAGCCAGTCTCCTTGAAAGATGAAGCATTTCCAGATCACCTTCAATTTTTTTGCGCTGTCCTGGAGTTAATTTATCAAGATTCTCTAATACTCCTTCAATAGAGGAATGTTCCTGTATCAGCTTCAATGCAGTCTTCTCTCCGATTCCTTTGACCCCGGGATAACCATCACTGGAATCTCCCATCAAAGCTTTTACATCGATAAACTGCCTCGGTGTGATGCCCTTCTCTTCGAAGAAACCATTTTTTGTGTACCATTGATAATTCCCGAATCCTTTTTGCAGGATAAGGACTTCAATGTGATCATCCAATAATTGAAGCAAATCTTTATCACCTGTCAAGATAGTGACTTTTGTGGAAGGGTCTACAGACTTTGCAATGGTTCCGATGCAATCGTCCGCTTCATACCCGGCCAGTCCGATATTGGGCAGCTGGAATCCGGAGACGACTTCTTTTGCCAAATCAAATTGCGGCAGCATCTCAACTGGGGGAGCTTCGCGATTAGATTTGTAATCCACAAATAATTCGTTGCGGAAGGTTTTGCTTCCCATATCCCAGCAGACAGCTGCGTGAGTGGGCTTTACTGCATTCACTGCAGTCAACAGATGCTTCATTAGGCCTTGGACAGCATTAGTAGGAGTTCCGTTCGAATTAATCATATATTGTCCAGTCACCGCTGTTGCGTAAAAGGAACGGAATAATAAAGCCATTCCATCAATTAATAGCAGATTTTGCTGACGATCCAAAATTATCACTCCTTCGGTCAAACATTATAACACGTTCATCATTTCTTGCTTATATTTTCTACAGGATTTTCAGGATAAGATACCCAGTCACTGTAGCTTCCGGCATATAGCTTCACATTTTTGTAACCCGCCTCCAAAAGGGAAAGCACATTCGGAGTTGCAGTGACACCGGATCCGCAATAAACAATAAGGGGATCTTCTTTTTGGAACTCTGAAAATCTTTCTATCTGATCTTCAATCGTCTTCCATTTCCCATCCTCGAATCCTTCTGACCAGTCTTTATTCACAGCACCAGGTATATGCCCTGCAATTTTATCGATTGGCTCCTCTTTCCCTATGTATCGAGAATAGGACCTCGAATCAATCAATATCGCGTTCTTTTTGCCTTCAGATACTTCTTTGACTTCCTCGCAGCCTGCGAGCATATCATTTTTGATGTGAAGTTCATAATTTCTGGGCTCATAGGAGGGAATTTCTTTGTCTATCGGAAGGTCCTCATCAAGCCACAATTGATATCCTCCATTTAGAATGAAGGCTTCTTTATGGCCTGCGTACTTCAAAAGCCACCAGCACCGTCCAGCAAAAGCGCCATCTCCTCCGTCATAAATGACTACTTTCATATCAGGATCAATCCCCGCCTTCTCAAGCGTTGATTTAAATCCCTCCATGTGGGGCAGTGGATGTCTCCCTCCATGTTCCCTTACCGGAGAAGACAAATCCTTTTCCAAATCCAAATAGATTGAACCTGGAATATGGCCTTTTTGATATTCCTCCCTGCCCTTTTCTGGACTCCCTAGATAAAAGCGACAGTCGATCAGTCTGAATTCTTCCCCTTTTTGCATCATCTTCTGCAATTCTTCTAACTCAATGATGTATTTCAAAGTTCTGCCTCCTTCGAACGTTTGATCATCAAATCCTTCACTTTCTTTTTTGGATCCCAGCAGTTAAATACGTAATCTGGCTTCGTTTCATATCCAAGTCTTTTGCAGTAATATTTCATATGGCCGTTAACCTTGGAAGCTTCAAAATGGATGCAGGATGCGCAGACATGATAAGGATTTTTTCCGTGTGCCCGCATCCTTATCAAATCCTTTTCTCTAGAGCCGTCCTGATTTCTTTCCACTCACTTACATCTACATCCTGGCTCAAGACTTCTTCCCATGCCGTGTATTGGTCATGACAGTCCTCTTTTACGGAATCCAAAAGAATGTTGAATTGCTGATTAATATAGTCGCCAAATGATTGTTCCATTTTTATCTTTTGTTCATCCAAGTAGTTTTGAGCAGCAGGTTTTAACAAACCTTCCAATTCTTCCTGCATAGCTTTTTTCTCATTCTTCTCAAAGAATGATTTTGGGTTTTTAAAATATTTAAAGGATTTTTCCAAGTAGGCAAGATCGTCGCCCTTGAAGGCATCTTCGAACGTCATGCTTGCCTTATCCGCTGGCTGATATTGATTGAAAACCAATTCATTATTGATCCTTTTTGTCTTATGCTGCAGATCATCAAACTGTCCGATCAGCCATTTTTTTGCTTTATTTTCAAGTCTAAGAGCAGTGGCCCTCATTTCCTGAGAAAAATCGAATCCTAATGTGGAAACTAAATCATTCAGAGCGGTTTCAAGCAATTTTCTATCATTTTTTTGAAGGAGTGCGGGATTAAATGACTCCTTGAAGAAATCTGAAAATCTGAAAAATACTCTTTGATGAACATAATGCAAGAGTTCGGATATCTCTTGTTCAAGCCTTAGGAGGATATCATTGCTGTCTGCCGCAGAAAAAACATCCATTAAAGCAGCGAGACTTTCCTTCAACGCTCTCTTATTCATTTCTTTTTCTTCAATGGATTTTTCGGAGCTAAGGATGATCTGATTAACTCTCTCTGCCACCTTTTCTAATTCTCTATTGGCTGAATCAATGGCCATGGCTGTTAAATCATGTTCAAGGAAGGATTCAAAAGCCCTGCTGAATTGTTGAATCTTTGATTGCTCAATGCTGCTTTCCTGCAAGGCAAGCAGGCTTGAGACCCCATATAGTCTTGGATTCCTTATTCCATAGGTAAGAAGTTGATCATTTACATAGTTTAACACTTCTTCTTTTTCATCTTCTGACTCTGCCAGATCTATGGCATTCACAATAAAGAACATTTTATCAAGTTCAAAAGCATCCTTAACACGACCAAGTTGAATCAAGAATTCCCTGTCAGCTTTTGAAAATGCATGATTGTAATAGGTGACAAAAAGGATTGCGTCCGAGTTTTTAATATATTCGAATGAAACCCCGGTATGGCGTGCATTGATCGAATCTGCCCCTGGTGTATCCACCAAAGTGATCCCCATTCGGGTTAATGGGGAATCATAGTGCAAATCAATGGATTCGACGAAACATGACTGGCGTTCATTGGCTACAAACCCTTTAAAATCGTCCATATCCACTGATAATATTTCACCAAGACGGCCGCCATACTGCCCATATCCTTTTTGGAAAGCATCTAAAAATGAAAGATGTACTTTTTCTTTCCCTTCCCCATTATTCCCTTTAAGAATGGATGGGATTTTTTCCACCGCTTCATCCAATGTGGAGCATGCCGAACCAAACATTTTCAGTGACTGTTGAATATCTGCGAGCATATTCTCCTTCGATTTGAAATGGACTACAGCTGTCCCGTGTACATATTCTTCTGTCGGCGGGCATATTCGGTTAATAGAAGCGGTAGTCGGATTAGGTGAGACAGGAAGAACTTTTTCACCTAATAGCGCATTAGCAAACGAAGATTTCCCTGCACTGAATGCCCCGAATAATGAAATGGTAAAGGCACGATTGCCAAGCCTATCCGCTTTCTCCATCAATAATCGCGCGGTCTTATCAAAGCCGACCTTCCCTTTGACCGCTGCTGCAGCCCTTCTTAATTTATCTGCCATTTCAGAAACAGAAATGTTATGAGATGATGCTGCAGGTGCATTCCCTTCATCATCCTGAACGGCTTTTCCGTCTCCGGCGTCAAAGGTATCCTCTTCCAAATCATTGTCAGGATTGTAAACCTCAACATTAGAATGAGAATTTTCCAATTCCGAAATATACATTTGAATTTCACTGTCATTGGGTTCAATGCTTTGATTGAAAAAGGCGGTTTTCTCAGCCGTTTGTTCACTGACTTTCATCATCTTCCTAACCGCATCTGCCTTTTCCTTTATTCCTTCCAGCTCTAAAGAAATCCTGTCTTCCTCAGCCCTGCCAAGATCTGAAATAGCTTCTCTATACTTCTCAATCAGATTTACCGAAGCCTCTTTTGCTTTCTTCTTCAGTGCATCTGCAATATCGTTCGTATAGTTCAGGACATAATCCCCTGTTGCTCCTGCCCCTTTTTTCACCATATCCTTCAGCAGTTGTTCGTCAAATGAGACTTCAATTTTCTGTGCCTGCTGCAAAATGCTTGGGACATCCAAAGCCAGTTCATTATATTGATCAGTGAACAATTGTCTCAGATGCCATTCCAACTGTGATTGAACCTGCACTTTCAAGCTCTCATAGAAAGCAGAAAGCCTCGCTTTTCTTTCATCTTCTGTCTTTTTCTTCCCAAAAAGGAAGCCTACTTTAAAATCAGATTGGATAGATTGCAAGTATGCTTCAGCAAAACTCCGCGTTTCAAATGGAAGCAAGTAAGCATTTTTAAGAAGAACATCGATCTCCTTCCCAATCGATCCTTTCCAGTTTTCCTGATTGTCTTTTATTTGAGCTAGTTCAGCCTCTAACCGCCCTTCTTTCTCAAGCATTGTTAAGTAATCTGTTTCAGGAATGGAATCGAGTATTTCCTTAAGAGGAGACAACCTTGATTCTTCCTCCGATTTCAGCCATGCTTCATGTTCTTCTTTCAGACGGCTTATAGCTGCTACGGCTGAGCGGTGCACAAATGCATCTTTTTCCTTCATTTTCTCAGAAATTAGGGATTGAACCTCTTTAAATTGATTAAATAGAACCTGGGCATCTTTCGTTGAAGTAAAAAAGATTCCTTTAGGGTGTACATTCCAAGATTCAAATGAGCGGATGACAGATTCCTTGAAATCATGGAAATCTAGCTCTTCGTCCCGATGTTTATCGATTTGATTGACAATCAGGTAAAGCTCTGTCCCGTGTTTCAATAATTCCTTTGTATAAACAAAGTTCAGTTCTGACTGAACATGGTTATAATCCATTACATAAAAAACGATATCTGCTAAATGGATGGCAGATTCTGTGGATAATCGATGGGCATCATCAGTCGAATCGACTCCTGGTGTATCCATGACTGTGACACCTTTAGGTATCCTGCTATCGTTCTTCTCAATTTCAATGGATTGAACATCTTCTCCATTTTTACAGAATTCCTTTATCTTTTTGAAATCATATGGTGATGGAAACAAAAGTGGGGCCCTGTAGCGATAATGCACCATTGCATAATCTTCAGAACCGCTTCTGATTTTCACTAGATTAGCGCTTGTAGGAATCGGACTGGATGGAAGGACCTGTTCCCCAAGCAGCTTATTGATCATAGTTGATTTACCGGCAGAAAAATGGCCGGTAAAAGCGGCAATGAACTCACCTTTGAATATCTTTTGTGACAATAAAAGGGCTTTTTCTGCTCTTTCAATATCCCCATTTTGATTGAATTTTTTATTTAAGACATATACTTCTGACAGCAGCGTCTCTGTTTGGACTTTCGATGCATTCTCCATGACAATAATTGCTCCCTGTAAATTAGTTTACTTTTTTTGATAACGCTTTTATTGTAACGGATTTTTTCATGTATTCCTATTAAATGCACAAAAAATAAAAACGTTCACTTTAAAAAGTGAACGCGATAATATCCAATATGCTATTGGACACTTATGATTGTGTATTTGTGACTTTCAGGATGTTCTTTAATACATAAGCCAGTACGAATCCATATATGATAAGGGTAGAAGCGGCAAATAGCCAATTCATTCCGTTCACCAGCCTTCCAACTTTAAATGAGATTGATTTTCAAGTTCAATTAAATCGTAACATAAGTGATAATCATTTTCAATGGAAATTCATTTTGAAAGTTTCGGGAAAAACCGGTTTTTATGAAGATGACCCTCTACATGGTCATCCACAAGAATGAGCGCCCGCTCCTCCAAGGGGATCCTGATGGACAATATCACGGCATTCAAAATGGCGAAAATAATCATTGTCAGATATGCATTGAACATGAAAGGTATAATCAAGAGCTCTAACGTTACGATAAGATAGTTAGGATGCTTGATAAACTTATATGGTCCTTTAGTAGTCAGTTTTGCCTCTGGCAGGATAATGATTTTTGTATTCCAAAACTGTCCCAAGGAAGATATCACCCAAACCCTTGCCGCTTGAGCCAACAAAAATCCTGTAAAAAGGAGGACCCATAATGAATTCATTCCCCTTCTGGATATCATCACCTCTGCAAAAAGAGCAGCAAAAAACAAGCTATGCATTCCTGTCATAAAGTAATAATGGAGTTTACCAAATTCTAAAGCACCTAGTTCTTTCATTCTTCTCTCATTTTTCTTCGCCAGCAAAAGCTCAGTAAGCCTTTGAAAAATTAAAAAGATAAAAAACACTAAAAAAAATGTCATCATTCCCACCTCATTAACAGCAATTCTGAACTGAAGCCCGGTCCGAGTGCTGCTGCCAAACCGACTTCCCCTGCTGCGATCTCCTTCAAAAGGAATTCTCTCAATACATATAAAATCGTGGCCGAAGACATATTTCCATATTTCTTTAAAATATTCAAAGGGATATCAAGCATGGAGTCTTCAAAACCCAATGACGCTTGATAAGCTTGAAGTACTTTTTTCCCACCGGGATGTGCAATGAAATGAAATATATCCTTCATTTCCATACGATTTTCTTTCAAAAATTCCAATACATTTGGACGGAGCCAGTTGGTCACTATCGATGGGATGTCTTTTGAAAAGACCACATGGAGGCCATCATCTTCAATGTCCCATCCCATTACATCCAAGGAATCTTTCATTAGTGTGGAACGAGTCTTTACAATGGAAGGTAAAGGTCTCTTTCTTTTTGGGGATACGCTGCTTTCATCCCCGCACACTAATGCGCAGGCCACACCATCTGCAAAAAGGGACGTTCCGACCAAGTTGCTTTTCGAGTGGTCATTATGCTGAAATGTCAGACTGCAAAGTTCAATGCTCAAGACCAATACTTTTGCATTTGGATATGCCAAACAATATTCAAATGCCCTGGATAGTCCAGCTGCCCCCCCTGCACATCCCAATCCCCAAATAGGTATTCTTTTTGTATGTGGAGAGAAGGGAAGAACATTCATGATTCTCGCTTCGATGCTGGGTGTCGACAATCCGGTTGTACAAATCGTATATATGGCATCAATCTCATCATACGGAACTGCTTCCGCCAGAAATTCTTCTGAAGACAGGCATTTTTGGATAGCTTCTGCCCCCAGCCGTACAGCTTCCTTAATGAAAAAATCATTTTTCTCTGAAAAACGATGGTTTTCTGCAAACCATTTCAGATCCTTTACAAAATAGCGCGTTTCAATTTCTCCATTTATGAATACGTTTAATAGCCGGTTCACATTCAGATTCGTTTTAGAAAATAAAGATCCTATAAAACTTTTCGCGTCCTTTTGATCGATAACATGTGCAGGCAGCCCAACTTCCACTGAAACGACCTTTGGCATAAAAGTCCGCCTCCTTACTCATAAGTTAAGGATAGGTTTTCCTTATTTAACTTGAGTATTCAACAGGTCTTTAGACAGGGGATTTTCGTGCTATCTTTTCCGGAAAGTTTTCAGATTAATGGGAAATTTTTACCCTATTTTCCATCATTCTATGGTATTATATTTTTAGACAAAATACCGGGGGTTTCGACATGACTATTACAAAAGCAGTTACAGATGTCCTGAATTGTACGATCCATTCAATCAAATCGGTCATCCCAATACCGTTGCAGATCTCAAAGCCATCAATGATTTCAAATGCTTATTATCATGATAGTATTGCAGTATTAATTGGGATGACAGGAGATATAAGAGGAAGGATCATGATTGACGGCCAGGAACATGTTTTTGCTCAAATAGGTTCAGCCATGTTTGGAATGCCTCTTGAAGGAGAAATGCTTGAATCGTTTTCCGGTGAACTAGGTAATATGATAGCCGGCCATTTATCGACTCAAGTCTTTCAAGATGGTTTTTCAATGGACATAACACCTCCAACGGTCATGTCAGGAAACTCCAAGGTTTCAGGTTTTGATAAAGCATTCCGGCTTCCAATATTACTTCAAGAAGTAGGGGAGCTCACAATTATTCTAATGGTCGATCAAAATATATAAATGCTAAGTCCAGCCTTGTTATATAGAAAAAAAGAACGAAAGGAACCCTTAACGGTACCTTTCGTTCTTTTTTAAAAACCATTTATGGTCATTCCACCGTCGACGAATATTGTTTGGCCAGTTATGTATTTGCCTGCATCTGAGGCAAGAAAGACTGCAGGTCCAACCAATTCTTCCAGCTCCCCTATCCTCTTTAATGGAGTGACTGCAAGAATATCATTTACATAATCAGGATCCTGAAGAAGCTTCTCAGTCAATGGAGTCTTGAAATACCAAGGACCGATGGCATTGACATTGATGTTATCGCTGCCCCATTCAAAGGCGAGGACCTTTGTCATCTGAATCAAGGCTGCTTTTGTTGCAGCATATACCACCCCGGTCCTTAAAGCCACAGTCCCTGCTACAGAAGCAATTGTAATGATTTTTCCATCTTTCTGTTCTTTCATGATTTTTCCGGCTTCCTGAGATACCATGAATGCGGATTTTAAATTCGTATCCATTATCTTCTGCCATTCATCATCCGTTACAGAAAGTGCATTAGACCGGATATTCATACCTGCATTATTGATGAGGATATCAATTCTTCCTGCTTCTTGCACAACCTGTTCTACGGCGCTCTTTACTTCAACCCTGGATGTTACGTCTGTGGGAAGTACATATGCTTTTTTTCCAAGGCTTCGAATGGCATCCGCCGTGGATTCCAGGTCCTCAAGGGTTCGGGATAAAAGAGCTACATCCGCCCCAGCTTCAGCAAGCCCGATGGCAATTGCCTTCCCAATCCCTCTTCCAGCACCAGTTACCAAGGCTGTTTTTCCATCAATACGAAAAGACGGCAAATACATTAAATCCACTCCTTGCTTTCAGAAATTTCTTTCTAATCTTAGCATAGAGTTTTGTGGACTACTATGAATCTGCCTCAGTCGTTCTCTTTTTACCATCCTGTACTTCTATGAAAATCTTTTTCTGTCCATAACTTCCACAGTTTTTGCAAATGCCTTCTGTCTCAGAAAGTGTCCGGCACCTGTCACAATAATACTTTTCCATATTTCTCCCTCTCCTTACCATCCTTCCATTAGTTTATTGTGATTTGCTGCCGCCCGTTCCAAAGGCAATCATGACAAAAGAAAAAAGAGAAGCTTCTGCCCCTCTTTCTTCTCATTATTTAAGATAGTTTATAGATTTCATCATATTTCTGTTTCAGGTAGTTGATCAAATATGATGCATTCAATCCTTCTCCTGTAGCATCTTTGAGAATTTCAAGCGGTTTTTTCGTTTTCCCAAACCGATGCACATGCTCTGTCATCCAGTTTTTGATAGGCTCTAAATCGCCTTTTTCCATAAGTTCATCGAATTCCGGTAAACTTTCATCCATTTTATGCTTCAATTGGGCTGCATACATATAACCAAGGGCATAAGAAGGGAAATAGCCGAAGCTTCCTCCTGACCAATGGACATCCTGTAAAACGCCTTCCCCATCATTTGATGGTCGGATACCGAGGTATTGTTCATATTTGTCATTCCAAATCTCAGGCAGGTCCTTGACTTCAATTTCATCATTGATCAGAGCTTTTTCAATCTCATAACGGATCATGACATGAAGTGGATAAGTCAATTCGTCTGCTTCAATTCTAATAAGGGAAGGCTTAGATTCATTGATTGCCCTGTAAAATTCATCAAGTGGAACGTCATCAAATTGTCCATTGGAGTAGGTTTTCAATAACTCATAATTCTGAGCCCAAAAAGATTTATTCCTGCCTACAAAATTCTCATAAAACAGAGACTGGGATTCGTGGATGCCTGTTGAAGTCCCCGTACATAACGGCGTCCCTACAAGTTCATTAGAAATATTCTGTTCATATAGTGCGTGGCCACCTTCATGGATTGTGCCAAATACAGCGTTTCTCCAATCATTTTCATCATACTTAGTGGTCACCCGTACATCTCCCG
The DNA here is from genome assembly GCF_003350505.1 of Falsibacillus pallidus. Lineage (NCBI taxonomy): Bacteria > Bacillati > Bacillota > Bacilli > Caryophanales > Bacillaceae > Falsibacillus > Falsibacillus pallidus. Next base: position 81,937 of record NZ_QQAY01000004.1, on the reverse strand, counting down.
GGTTCAAACCGATCATGAACGGATGCACGGTCTCGTCCAGTCTTCCTGATTCGAAGTCATAGCCCATTTTTTCAAGGATTTTCAAACTGAATTCTTTTTGCTTCTCTTTAGGGAAATGTTCAGAAAGATATGCAGTTTCAGGTTTATGATCAGACTCAGAAATCTTGTGTACCAATGGGACGATCTCGCTGCGAAGCTCGCTGAAAACTTCATCAAGGACTTCTACGGTGATGCCCGGTTCATAAAGGTCCAATAAAGTGTTGTATTTGTTCCCTTTATATCCCCAGTAGCCAATGAATTTTTTATTGAATTCCACTAGTTTTTCCAGATACGGGCGGAAAAGCTCAAAATCAGCTTCCTCTTTCGCCTTCTCCCATACACTCTCTGCTTTAGAGCATAAAACAATATATTCTTGGAATTCGGCAGCCGGAATTTTTTTATTGCGGTCATAATCCGATTTGATTTCATGTAATGTTTTTTTAGTCACTTCATTCAATTCATTTTCCTGTGGTGATAATTTTGCTATGTATGCAGCCATTTCTTCAGATACTGACATGGCAAATGCTTCAGATGAAAGCATCCCGATTACTTCTGAACGCTGTTCGACTCCTTTTTTGGGAGCACCTGTCCTTAAGTCCCAATACATTAAACTGATTGCTTCATTATAAGCTTGCATTTTTTTTACGTAGTCTAAAAAGTCTTTTTCTAAGCCAGCAATCGCTGTTGTCATTGTATTTCCCCCTAACAATTGAATAAATCCCTATTCATGATATCATACTTTTCTGAAAAAAGGAAAAATATGCAATGTACAGGATAAAATGCCAAAAAAAGAACCTCCTGAAAATGGAGGTTCATTCAAATTAAACAGTTGTTGTTTGTGGGGCCACCGGCAGCACTGACTGCAGGTTTTCTGCGTAGGTTTCCAGCTCTTCAGGGCTCATCAATACTGAAATTGAGCCTGAATCCTCTGAGGTTCTGATCAGTCTTCCTATTCCCTGCCTGAAACGCAGAAGCATGTATGGGAGATCTACTTCCCCGAACGCATCTTCCGCTCCTTTTCGCTTTGCCTCGAAGACAGGATCCTTTGGCGGGAATGGCAATGAAAACAGAACGACGTTTGATAAGGATGAACCAGGGATATCCAGTCCTTCCCATAAATGATAAGAGCATAGGAAGCTTTCTTCAACTGATTGGAATTCTTGAACAAGCGTACTGATTTCCTTGTCCCCTTCAAAAAGAACCGGATAATGGATGTCCTCAAGGTTTTTAATTTTCTCCTTGAAGGTCTCAAGTTCAGATTTTGAATTAAATAGGACAAGCGTTTTTCCATTTGAATGTTTAATAGAGGAAATGGTTTCTTTTATACGGTCCTCAAAACCATTTGCCGCAATAAACTCCACTTTCATATTCTCTTCGTAGTCGAATGGGGACTCCACTGAAAGTGATGAGAAAGTATCGATTCCCAAGCTTTTGCTTATATAAGTGAAGTCTTTGTTATTTGAAAGTGTTGCAGAAGAAAAGATAAACGGCAGCTTTTGGGAGAATACTTCCTCTCTTAAAATATCTTCGACAAGTCTTGGCATAATTACAAGAGTGCTTCCTGAAAGCGACTCTTCAAACCATACAATCCCTTTATCATCTTCAATGAACAGCTTTAGGGAATAGACGATCTGATCCAAGTATTCTTCAACGATTTTCAGATCGTAATCATTGATGACATACATCTCCGCATCTAAAACCAATTCCTCCAAAAGATCGTCAATCATGTCTTTCAATCGTGTTGCCTGTTTAAGTACAATCATAGCCTTATTCACTTGCATGCGTTCAGATCCTTCTACCTGAACGAGATTTTCCTTAAGTAGATCGAACCATTCATCATTCAAAGCCAGAACATCTTCAATGATATTCAATGTTTTTTCCCTTACATCATTGGATAGCAATTTTTCCAATAAATCATTTAATGTCTGCCAAGTAATGCGGTATGTCAACGCTTTTTGACTGGCAAATTCCAAAAGATGCCCTTCATCAAAAATAATAGAGCTTGCCTCAGGCAGTAAGGGAAGTTGTCCTTCCCGGACTCTTGATTCTTTTGTCCACACATGTTCCATATAAAAATCATGTGAGCAGATGATCAAGTCCTCTGATTTACGATAATATTCGCGATTCAATGTCTGACCGCATCTATGGCGCAAGTCGCAGGAGAAACAATCCTGAAGAGGATCCCACCCGATTTGTGTCCATTCTTCATCTGACAATGCCGAATAATCCTTGCGGTCGCCGTACACATCAAATTTGTTCATGGAACCAGGCGAGTGGACAAATTTTGGGAGCTGGTCGAACACATCATCAAAGTGGTCGTTATCAGTCTTTTCTAAAACACCGTTCAATTTTTTCAGACATAAATATTGTTCGCGGGATTTTGCCAGACGCACATCGATAGACAAGTCCAATGCTTTTTCAAGCTTTTGAATATCGCCGCCTTCTTTGACCAGCTGTTCAATCAATGTTTCATCTGCACATGCAATGATTGCCGGTTTCCCTGTATATCTTGCATAGCAAAAGGCATACAATAAGTACACAAGTGTTTTGCCTGTTCCCACCCCTGCTTCTGCAAAGATGACTTGTTTATTTTTATAGGCATTCAAAAGCTGAAAAGCCATATAAATCTGTTCGTCTCTTATTTCAAACCCTTTTTCGGGTAAAACATCGTAAAATACATCTCCGATCCAATCATTCAATTGGTCATAGAAAGATTCTGTTTTGGATAGGGAGAATGGCAGTGTTTTCTTCATTTTGTGCCTCCGTTCATTATTCAATTACCAATAAGCAATAATTTCTACTTTACCTGAGAATCAATGAAATTTCCATATGAAAGTTTTCACAAAAGAAACGCAGGAGCTTGTTGCACCTGCGTTTCTTTATTTAAGAAGTTTACGTACAAAACGGATTATTTATTCCACAGCCTGACCATGTTCTTGCTCTTTTTTTCTTGGCGGCCTTGGCCCCCAGTATTGATAGTAGTCTGTTCGGATGAATCCATTGAAGAGTTTTCTTTTTTTGGTTGCGGGTTTCCCATAGCACGCTTCGAAGTTCTCATTCGATGTCAGCATATAAATAGACCACGTATCAAGCTTTTTGAAGGCCTCTCCCATTTCGCGATACATCTTTTCAACTTCAGGCTTATCTCCAATCCGTTCGCCATAAGGAGGGTTTCCTGCAATAACCCCGTATTTTTTCTCGCTCGTGAAATCTTTTACCTGCATCTGTTTAAATTGAATGATTTCACCTAATCCTGCTTCAAATGCATTTTCCTTTGAAATGTTGATCATCCTGTGGTCGATATCAGTACCCATGATATCCAATTCACGATCATACTCAGCCAAATCTTCACTCTCAATCCGTGCCTCATCCCATACCTTTTGTGCAATCCACGGCCATTGCTCCGAAATAAATTCCCTGTTGAAGCCAGGGGCAATATTTTGACCGATCAATGCAGCTTCGATAGGAAGGGTGCCTGATCCACAGTAAGGATCAACAAACGGACGATCCGGCGTCCAGCTTGTCAATTGTATCATGGCTGCTGCAAGCGTTTCTTTAATAGGCGCTTCCCCTTGGCCAGTCCTGTAGCCGCGTCGGTGCAACCCGGCACCGCTTGCGTCTATCGTGATCGTAGCTGTATCCTTCAGCAAAGAGACTTCTATCTTAAATAAAGGGCCTGTTTCTTCAAGCCAGGAATTTCGTTTATAATGGCTTTTTAATTTTTCGGCAATTGCTTTCTTCACAATTGCTTGACAGTCAGAGACACTGAATAGTTTTGATTTCACTGATTTTCCTTGAACCGGAAACTCTGCATCAACGGGCAGGAAATCCTGCCAATTCAGTGCATTAGTCTTTTCAAACAACTCGTCAAAAGAATAGGCTTTAAATTCCCCTACCTTTATCTTTACACGGTCTGCCGTCCTTAGCCATAAATTAGAACGTGCAATGGCTGTTTCGTCCCCTTGGTATGTAATCTTTCCATTTTCGACTGTACAGTCATATCCTAAATTCTTTACTTCATTGGCCACTATGGATTCAAGTCCCATTGCAGCTGTCGCAATAAGAGAATATTTCGACATACTTTCACCCTTTTCCGATCTATTTTCAAACAATTGTCAACCTCAGCTTATATATGATAAAAGCTCTCCTTTATGAGAAGGAGAGCTTACGTAATAAAAGTATCATTATCAACGTCCTGTAAGCCATGTTCTGTACCTTTGTACTGCAGGCGACTATCGTCTCGTACTTAGGTGGTAATCATCTATCTACAAATGCAATGCACTTGTCCTTCTCTTTGTTCGATTCCTCAAAGAAGGTGCCCCTACCATAATTTGGGTTTCTCGCTCGTGGGGTTTACCTCGTTCCACCCTTATGATTTCTCATAAGGCTCCGTCACTGTGGCACTTTCAAAGTAGTCACACCATATCTTGCGACTTAGGTGTTTTCCCTGCCGTCAACCCAGAATTACCGGGCTGCCCTAGCTTATGAATTCACTAGGCACGAACACTACAGGCATCTCAGCACTGTGCGAGCATGGACTTTCCTCTACAGCAAAGCTGCAGCGATTACCTGAACGTTAATAACGCTTCATACAATGACCAATTATAGGCCATTCACGGAGCTAAATCAACTGGAAATTTAATTTTCTCGATCAATCGTACAGCTTGCTGCCAAAAACATGCTTTTCCAGGTTGGAAAGGCGCTTCAAGATATCAAAATTTGTTGTACCTGCAGCCTGTTGAACTGGCGGTTGGCGTCGCGTGGAATCATCTGCCTGTTTCTTCAAGCGCATATTTTCCTGTTGAAGCTCTTCAATTGTTTGATGGAAAGTCTCATAGTCTTTTATGACCAAATCAAGAAACTTATCAACATCTTCAGGCTTATACCCTCTCATTGCTTGTTTGAATTCTTTTTCTAAAATATCTTTTGCAGTCAATTTAATTTTATCTGATAACATGCATTACACCATCCTATCATTACCCATTATTATTAATTTTTTCAAATACTACTGTTTTTGTCAATTTTCTTGGATGTATATTTTGTGAACATTTCACTGATTTTCCCACTGTTCTTCTTCTATTATCGTTTGCAATTCATAAAAATCAATGGTTCGAATTGGAAAATCCCGCACTTCCTGATATTTTTCGGCTAATTCCAAAATGAATTTTGGCGATCCTTCTTTCTCAGGATCGTATAATGCAAGAAGTCCATCGCTCTTATGTAAAAAAATTCGATCTCGATTTCTGAATTGATCCGGGCTTGTATAAGGTTGATTAGAAATGGTACCAAGAAAATCAGCTTGTGAAGTCACCAGGTCATAATATTCCTTCTGAGGTTCCTTCCATTTGGAATGCTGATCAATAAATGGCGTCAATACCGCAAGCTGTATATCATAGTCTTCATCCTTTAATTCAAGAACCATCTCAGCTGCCCAGAGTTCCACTCCCTGCTGGCCAGAAATCAGCACCCATTCCAATCCCTCTTCTGCTAATCGTTTGATTTCCTTTTTCAATGCTTTTTTTATGATTCTGACAGCAGGGTCATCATTATTAAATATTCCCAGCTCAAAAGGTTTATATCCAGTAACCATAAGAACTTGAATCATTATCGATGCTCCTTTAATAAATAATAAAAAAACAAGGGCTAGCGATTTAGCCCTTGCAGCCGTTTCTGATTATCTTCCGTATCCGTAAGGACCCATTTGCTGTCCCATAGGACCCATCTGTTGTCCCATTGGGCCCATTTGTCCCATAGGACCCATTGGTGCCGGGCCAGGTCCTGAGCAATTAAATTGTTGGTTGGATACTTGATTTACCATAGATTGTGTTTGAGGGAAGTAGTGTTTATGCTGGTACATTGTATGGTTTACATTAGTTGTATGTGACGGATGAATATGCGGTACTTCCACTGTTGAAAAAGTATGATTTACGCAGCATTTTGTAGGATGAACAACTGCAGGAAGTACATGTGGTGGTCTGCAATACATGGTCATATCTCCTTCCTATTTTATATTTCTTACACTAACAAAATATGTAAAGGGAAGGGAACATGTACTAATACAAATACCTATTTTTACAGCATTGTATAAAAACTATCCCTCATGTTGGTGAGAACAAATGCCATGATGAAAACAACAACGAAAAACAGAAAAAAGATTGTTCGATACAATTTAAATCAGCCCTATCCTTAAATCTTGAATACATTTCAATATTTTACAGGTTTCGACAAATTGGCACAATAGGTTTGGGCGTTAAAGAAACATTTCAAACATTAAATTTTGTTAACAAAATTGGATTTTCATTCCTCAACGTTCTTTTTTATCTTTTGGTTAAGGCGTTCCAATCTTTTTTGCAGGGATTCGATTTTTTTGTTAGTCACTTTTTTGTTTTCCTTGTTTTTCAAAGCTGTTTCCAAAGCGATATAGGCAAACTCAAGAGCCTGTTTCAGACGACGAAATTGATGTTCCTCTATTTTTGCTAATTCTATCATCGATTCCAGCTGTATCCATCCCTCACATTCCTTGGATGCTTCGAGCCACAACTCATGTGCCTTTAGATAATCCTTTTCTCTTTTATAATAGAAGGCTAAGTGAAATTTTGCTTCACCAGCAGAAGGATCCTTCTTTTTAGAAGCTTCTTTTAATGAAACAAAAGCTTCCTCTTTATTGCCCACATAATCAAACCATTTTCCGACGTTCAGAGCTTCTTGATCAGACCTTTTAGGATCAGCATTTAAAATCTGAAATGACAGATGGACATAAAGGGATACAAGGGATAAAATATCTTTTTCATTATGGATCAGGATTTTTATCAACCCTTCCGGATCTTTTCTTTCTACGAAATCGAAATAGATCATGGGGGCGAGAAAGCCCGGCACATCATCGACGCGGTGAAAATCAAGGATTTCTTTTTCGACATCCGTTAATTTGACTCTATCAAGTTTGTGCTTCCACATCCTTCTGGACGCATGGAATAAATCGAAATGGCCGAATGAGGGAAGCTTTGGAACATGTTCCCTTATCAATGTATGCCTTGTTTTAACCTGCGGCCAGTCAAATGCCTTCCCATTATAGGTGACAAGTGTTGTATAATCCACTTTTTCAAGAAAGCTTTGATATAGAGGGATTTCGTCTCCTGGCTGTGGGAGGATATGCTGTTTTAAAACTAGTTCCTTTCCTTCCACTCTGGCATACCCCAAAAGGAAAATGGTGTTCCCAGCCCCTCCTCCGAGTCCTGTCGTTTCTGTATCAAAAAAGAATAAATCTGACGCATCATGGCCAAAAGAAGATAGGGGATGCCCCTTACCAAACTCATTCCAAAGATCTACAGCCTTCAACAATTCTTTAAATGAATATTTTCCGTGTGCAGTCTCCAATGGATATCTTACTTCACGAATCAGACAAAAGCTTCCATCGAAGCAGTATGGAGATACATTCACTTTTTTCCATTCATCCATAAAAGGGATTTCACCCTCGTTGGCTATTTTCACTTCCTCCACAGAGGGTGTATTTTCTTTGTCCTCTTTTGCAATATGATGCTTCATCCGTTTCAATTTATTTTTAAGGGACATTTATCACACCTCTTTTAAAATCGTCATGCACCAAGCAGTTTTAAAAGCTCAAGTGCATCTTTTTTTGATGATAGAGTTTCTGTGCCGATGCAGGATGGGCAGCCATTATTACATGGACAGCCGTTAATCAGTTTCTTGCATTCACGAAGAATCATATCAGCTTGTTCAAATACTTTTTTGCTTAGCCCAATACCTCCTGGATAATGGTCGTAAATGAATATCGTAGGAAGTTCATTGTGTTCAGCCTTCACTTGCGGTACAACCTGAAAATCCTGAGGATCACACATGACAAAAAGTGGGATGATCGCTTTCATAGAATGAGCAAGTCCGATAAGCCCCTGCTCGATTTCTTTTGAAGATCGCTGTTTTTCCTCATTTTTGATTGAGAGCCAGCAAGAGTTCGTATGAAGTTCCTCTTCCGGCAGATGAATAGGTCCTGAACCAATATTCTCATGTGTATCAAACTTTATCTTTTTAAAAATGGTTGCCATTGCTCTGACGGATACATCCCCATAGCCCATTTCTATTTCAGAGAATTCTTTTTGTTCATCGGCTTCGAGCACCTGAAGGGATACAGCTAAATTAGCATCTGTAAAGTAGTCAACATCTACTTCTTTCACATATGCTTTTTTCTCTTCCCAATCCAACTCCTCGACTTGAAATTGAGTTCCTTGATGCAAATAGATAGCTTCATCGTGCAGCAGCGTCATTGCACTGAATCGATCCATTTCCCCGATAACCTTTGTTTGGGATGGGATGCTATAATCAATTATGATCACATTTTCCTGTGAAGCCGAACGAAGACTGATGTTATGGGCAGGAAATGCATCATTCATCCAATGATATTTGCTGCCATTTTGATGCAAGATCCTCTCCTCGACAAGGAATTCCAGAACCTCATCAATTTCGGTGCCTCCGAATAAATCTCCACTTTTAAAAGGCAGCTCATAGGCTGCACATTTAATATGATCAATTAAAATAATCAAATTGTCCGGATTAATTCTCGCGACTTCCGGCGATTGATTAAAAAAGTATTCTGGATGTTCGATGATATATTGATCGAGCGGTGTGGAACTGGCGACCATAATGACCAAGGATTCCCCATGCCTTCTTCCTGCCCTTCCAGCCTGCTGCCAGGCACTTGCAATCGTTCCGGGATACCCGGTCATGATACAGACCTGAAGCTGCCCGATATCGACGCCAAGTTCCAATGCGTTGGTACTCACCACACCATAAATTTCTCCATTTCTCAGGCCTTTTTCAATTTCCCTTCTCTGAGTGGGCAAATACCCTCCTCGATACCCCCGTATCGATTTTGGACCGAGTTCATTCTTCACAAGCTCTTTCAAATACGTAAGAATGATTTCAACCCTCACCCTGCTTCTGGCGAAAACAATGGTCTGAATTTTATTCTTTAATAAATCTCCTGCAAGACTGCGCACCTCAAGTGTTGCACTCTTTCTAATATTCAAAGGTTTATTCACAATAGGCGGATTATAAAAAACAAAGTGTTTCTTTCCGCTTGGGGCCCCATTGTTATCGACTAGCTCCATTGATTCTCCTGTAAGCTCCTGTGCCAGCTCCAATGGATTCGCTATGGTAGCAGAAGTGCAGATGAACTGTGGATTGCTGCCATAATAAGCACAGATTCTTTTAAGTCTTCGGATGACATTTGCAACATGGCTGCCAAAGACCCCGCGGTAGGTATGCAGTTCATCAATTACGATATATTTCAGGTTTTCAAAAAGGGATACCCATTTCGTATGATGCGGTAAAATGGCAGAATGAAGCATATCAGGATTCGTAATGACAATATGCCCTGCTTTCCTTACTTTTTGGCGGATATTCGCCGGCGTATCACCATCATATGTATAGCTGTTGATAGACAGCCCCGACTCCTGGATCAACTCGTTCAGTTCACTTTTTTGATCCTGGGCGAGAGCTTTTGTAGGAAATATATATAATGCCCTTGACTGATCTGAATCCAGTATGGATTGCAGCACAGGAAGATTGTAGCAAAGAGTCTTGCCTGATGCCGTCGGAGTGATGGCAACAAAACTTTTTCCTTGTGATGCAATACTATAGGCGGATGTTTGATGGGTATATAATTCTTTTATTCCCCGTTTACTCAAAGTATCTTTTATGGATGGATGAATATCCGAAGGAATCGGATCGGTTTTGGCTTCTTTTTCCTCCATCGTATGCCAATGAACTATTCGTTCGATATATTGGGAGTCCCCTTTTAAATAATCAATGATATCTGTCAGCTTTTTCTTCCTAAACATTCGATTCACCTCATTATCCTTCTATCTTATCGAATATTTGTTCGTTTATAAAGAGGGAAACATTATGAAATTCGATGTTTCCATTACATAGGCACTTTCTATAGCTGTTTTCATATAATGAATCGAAAGATACTGAAAGGAGCTCAAGTGATGCCTCAAAAACCGAATGATGGACTGCCTCCAAAAAAGACCCAATCGGTGCATTTTGGAGAAGTGATGGATTCCATGAATGAACTGTTCAGAGAGAAGCCGCTTAAAGGGATTCTCGAGAGCATTGATGACTTCTTTTCAGCCCCATTTCCTTCCGGGCATAACAGCCTGAATGTAGAATGGGCAGAAACAGATGATTCTGTAATCGTCACTTCAAAGCTTCCGGGAATCAAAAAAGAGCAAATATTCATTAACATCTTCCCTCAATATCTCACGCTGGCTGTCCAGGATTCAGAAACTCTTGCAAAAGAAGATCAGAACCAGGGTACCTTCTTTAAAAAACATGCCATGCAAAGATCTTCAAGGACCATCCAGCTTCCTTCTATTGTAAATGAAAAGAACGCAAAGGCGACTTATGAAGATGGACTGCTCGTCATTAAGATTCCGAAGCTTAAAGGGAAGCGACTTCATATTGATTAAATAAAAAGAGGCTGAAAATTTACTTTCAGCCTCTTTTTATTTATTATATCTTGAACATTCCGCCGAGCCCCTTGACCATCGAACTCACCTGGTTCACTGCACTCATCATCTGCCCTGCAGTATTCATCATTTTATTAAAATCGATATTTCCGTCTTGTCCCTTGAACGAATTCATCACAGAACTCATTGGAGAACCTTGTGGTTTTTGAAGAAAGCTCGCTTTTGGATATGGATTCGCATAGCCTTGACTTTGCTGTTGAAGGTTCATTTCCGGCTCCGGCGGTTGTAGAGGGTTCTGAAAAATTTGGGATGACTGCTGATATGGATAATAGGCGCTTTGGCCATATGGATTGGCGCCGTTTCCTTGCTGGGGAAAAGGCATGCTGCCCGGGCCATATTGTGGATGAGGCATCATATATGGTCCTTGCCCCGGATATAGTGGGGCGGGCGGCTGCTGATAAGGGTTCCTCCCTTGATTCAACCTTTGCGCCATGCCGGGTGAATCCCATTGTAAACCATTTAATCTCCTCACTTGACTACCTCCTAAAACATAGCTGTGTGATAGTAGTCTATGCGTTGTTGAATAAATGGTGAAATGTCCTATTCAGAGACTCCCCCAGATAGGGAAATCAGAAGGTATTTCCAGATATGTCGACTCACGTTGAATATTGTCGGAAGTTAAATAATTCTTAAAATAAGGAAAAAAAACTTTTCATGTTACCATGAAAAAAAGAAGATAGGGAGGCATTAAAATGAATGTTCAAGAATTAAAACAAAGGTTTGAACAGAAGAGAGCATTTGCCACTGAGGATTTGAATGAACTTTTGGTTTTTGCCAAAAAGGCTTATCTTTACAACGAACTATCTGCTTATGAATACAAAAAAATTGTAGAGGAACTTGAATCTGCATACGGAACGGAACATATTAAAAATCAAAATACTCACTAATCAATAGTTCTTAAGGGATGATGCCACATTGCATCATCCCTATTTATCTTAAGACTTTAATTCGTTGTAAAGCTGATTCAGTACGTAGTCTATGGATTGTATATGGCTTTTGAATTTGTTCCAGCTGGTTTCCGGGAAAAATGCCTGGATGGATACCATTTGAAGATTCTCATTTGTGTGAACGATCTGCCTGGGATGAATATTTTTTCTTGAGGCATCGTTCAACCATTTTACCGCCAAAGTTTCCCATTCATCCCCGATTTCTTTTATGTGGTCAGCAAATGGTTTAACCTCTGTAAAAAAGTCCCCTTTTTCCTTTGTCTCCCTTACCTCCAGATAACGGGTATGAGCTTTTTCGTTCAATGATATAAGTTCTTTAGTCAATTCTAATAATCTATTCTTTTCCACAGGATTCTCCACTCCATAATAAAAAGCAGCGTGTAAGCTGCTTCATTTTTAAATATAAATATTATTTTAAAGATTGAGTCAGCTAAACTCAAGCTTAAGCCCGTTCAAAAATACATTTCCTTGTAATTTTGCAGTTTCCTGAATCCCCATGAGTTCATCCATTCTATTTAAATGAACGTCCATTTTTGTATGGATTTCCATCGCATCCGCTTTTAGCTTTGAACTCACTCTATCCTGGATATCCTTTTCCAACTGATCCAACTGTGCTTCAATATCTTTTAATTTCTCTAACACTGATTCGCTGGCTAACATGATCATGCGCCTCCCCTTTATTCTTTACTCCATAATTCTTCGTCTTTTATCTACTTCCTCCCCCCCTGACAAAACTAGAAGCATTTCGTCAAAGAAAGTGATTTTTCACCCATCACAGTTTGCACTTTCGACAATTTGTTCCTCAACGGGAATGGCTTTGCAGGATTAGTAAACAATATAGGCAGGAGGTGTTTAAACATGAAGAATAAAGGGAAAAACACAAATGAAAAACAGGAAGTTCGCCAAAATACTAAAGCGGGATCCGGCAACCCAAAATTAAACGGTCCTAACCGCCCTTCGACCTGATGATTTAATTGGACTACCATAGCACACGATGTAAAATGAAGGGTTGATCCAAATGAGAGTTCATTTTTGACAAGTGCTTTTTTGGCAAAAGCTCAATTATGAATTCTCATATATACGGATCAGCTCTCTTTATTTGCCGTCAAACAGTTTTTTATCGTCAAGATTCTTTTCTGTTGAAATTGTTTATGCAAAAACCAATCGGTCAAATGGATACCTTCTTTTAATTGAGCTGGATAAAACCATTTCTCTTTCCAACTTCCTTCAAAGGACCAGTCTGCCTGTTCTCTAATATGATGTTCAACCACAGGATAAACGGTCCTCAAAAAAGGGGTGGTTCTTGATAGACGGTGCTTGAATCCTTTTTCATAATCATATCTTGAACCTGTATGTTCAACTTTCATGGAAAAATCTAAAAATCGGGGGTATAAATCCGGGTGGAAAAGAATATAATCCAATCTTTTTCCGAGTTCAATCCGCTCATCAAGCTTGGTAAATTTGGAGACAGCTGCCCCATATAAATTTCCGATTAGGGTAGGAAATACTACGCAGCTGAAATGAAAATATTCCTGAAAGTGAAAAAGGATAGTTTTAAATACCCTTTTCTTATAAACGGGATGACTTATAATAGGTTTTTGAATCAGATTCTGTTCGTTGATGATCAAAGCCTTTGTTAATCGATCACTGTCTGAACCGTGCCAGAAGGTTTGCCATTCCTTTATCATAAAATCGGACACCATAAAATTTTTCAAAAGATGAAACATTGGCTTTCTGGACACCGTCGAATATTGATAGATAAGAAGCTGTGGAAATGCGTCATGAAAAATCAGCCAATTCGCTCTTTCGTAAGTTAGAAACAGCCTCTCCCTGATTTCCTGGGATATCCCCTGCAGAAAGCATGTGCTCATTAAATCGCACATATTCCACCCCGCGTTCCGGGAAACCATGGAGGCCAGAAAAGACCAGCGGATTTCGGGATGAAGAAAATAAAATTTTTGATAATATTCTGTTCTGGATATGTTATCTAAGTTTCCTTTGAAAACAATAGCCCTTATATCATCTATTATTTCTGATTCAGTCATTTTCTCAAAGCTTTTGGGAAAGAAATTGTGAAAATCGTCTTTTTTCTTCATATATTCCGCTCCCTTGGTTTTTCTAACGTTATATTGGGTGGAATTGACGCTTTTTATTCACACATCCATTCTTGCTTTCTGCTATTATAGGAATTAGCTTGAGAGGTGAGTTTTCCATGAAATTCCATTATCCGAATGGAAAAAAATTTGTACAGCCCGCAGTTAAATCGTCAAAAAAAGATAAAGCAAATAACCAGGTTGTCTACAGCAACCGTGGAATGACACTGGAGGAAGACCTGAACGAAACAAATGAATATTACTTGCATAAAGGAATGGCAGTCATTTATAAAAAGCCCACGCCTGTCCAGATTGTGAAAGTCGATTATCCACGCCGGAGTGCGGCAGTCATCAAGGAAGCATATTTCAAACAAGCTTCTACCACAGATTATAACGGAGTATATAAAGGTGCCTATATTGACTTTGAAGCGAAAGAAACACAAAATGCCACCTCTTTCCCCTTAAAGAACTTTCATGAGCACCAAATATCCCATATGAAGCAAGTGGTAAACCATGGAGGAATTTCATTTGTCATTCTTCGATTCTCTTCAACTGATGAAATTTTCTATTTAAAAAGTGAACATCTAAGTTTCTTTTGGGAGAGAATGAAGAATGGAGGAAGAAAATCCATTTCAAAAGCTGAAATTGAAGAATTCGGATTTAGCATTCCGATCGGACTCCATCCAAGAATCGATTATTTATCAATTGTAGACAATCATTACAACTTTGATTACTAAGGGTATTCCCTTATAGATAGAAAGTGAGGAATGCTGAATATGGCAGGTAAACAAATGTCACGAGAAGAACGCCGTAAACAACAGCAATCTAATAAAAAAGGCAAAAAGAGAAAAGGAAGTACCTTTAAGAAAATAATATTAACCATTTTCATCATTGGATTATTGGGACTTGCTGCGGGTGCAGGCACCTTTGCCTATTACGCAAGCGATGCCCCTCCATTGGATGAGAAACTGCTGAAGGATCCCCTCCCTTCAGAAATTTATGATATACATGGAAAGATGGTCACCACCATTGGCTCAACCAGACGGGACTATGTCCAATTCAAGGATATTCCTGATACTGTAAGAGATGCTGTATTGGCTACTGAGGATAATAGATTCTATCAGCATCATGGTATCGATCCGATCCGACTTGCAGGAGCTGTTCTTGCTAATATCACGCACGGCTTCGGCTCTGAAGGAGGAAGCACCATCACTCAACAGGTAGTGAAGAATTCCTACCTCTCACAAAATAAGACGCTGAAAAGAAAAGCACAGGAAGCATGGCTTTCCATCAAGCTCGAACAAAAATATACCAAGGATGAAATCTTTGAAATGTATGTCAATAAGGTATATTACAGCGATGGCGTCCATGGCATCGAAACGGCATCCAAGTATTACTATGGCAAGGATTTAAAAGATCTATCCCTGCCTCAGGTAGCCCTATTGGCCGGATTGCCTCAGAGCCCGAATAACTATAACCCATTCGATCACCCGGAAGCTGCGAAAAAACGACGTGATACTGTTCTTTCCCTGATGTATCAGCATCATAAGATTTCAAAGGATGAAATGGAAAAAGCGAAGAAAGTATCCATTGAATCCATGTTGAAGAAAAAAGAAGAACGTCAGCGCAACGATCAAAAGTATGATTCCTTTGTTGACGAGGTAATCAAAGAAGTCAAAAAGATGGGAGATTACAACCTCTTCTCTGATGGCTTAAAGATCTATACGACACTCGATCCCGATGCCCAGGAATATGTTGAAAAAATGCTGGATGGAAATGATATTGTCCAATATCCGGATGATAAATTCCAGGCAGGCATCACCCTTCTGGATACTAAGACAGGTGAAATCAGGGCAATTGGCGGCGGACGCAACCAAAAAGTCAAGCGAGGATTCAACTACGCAACTGACAGCCAAAGACAGCCTGGATCGACCATCAAGCCAATCTTGGATTACGGCCCTGCCATCGAATATCTAAAATGGTCCACTTATCATCAGTTGGATGACAAACCATATAAATATTCCACAGGTGACGAAATCCATGACTGGGATCAAAAGTATCTCGGTGAAATGTCCATGAGGAAGGCCCTTTATATGTCCCGTAATATCCCTGCCCTGCAGGCCATGCAGGCTGTTGGATTGGATAAATCCCGTGAATTCGGAAGCAGACTGGGGCTTGATTTTAAACACTTCTATGAGTCGTATTCCATTGGAGGAATTGACGAAGGTGTTTCTTCCCTTCAAATGGCTGGAGCATATGCGGCCTTCGGAAATAACGGCATCTATAATACTCCTCATGCAGTCAAGAAAATTGTCCTGCCTGATGGGGAAACAGAAATTAAAAGCCCGCATGAACCAAAAGTGGCGATGAAAGATTATACAGCATATATGATCACAGATATGCTGAAGGATGTATTGACAGCATCAGGCGGTACTGGACATATGGCTAATATCCCAGGTCTTCCTCTAGCAGGGAAATCCGGTACTACGAACTACAGCGAAGACTATCGCAAAGAAAACGGCATCCCTAAAGCTGCTGTCCCAGACGCTTGGTTTGCCGGCTACACCACCAACTATACCGCAGCGGTATGGACTGGATATCCTGATAGGAAAGATCCTATACAGCCTGGAAGTGATCAAAAAATATCCCAGCTGCTATTTAAAAACCTGATGGAACATGTTTCTGAAGGAAAAGATACCCCTGATTTCAAGAAGCCGAACAGTGTAGTGGAGGCAAAAGTGGAAGCTGGGTCGAACCCTCCTAAGAAACCAAGCGAGTTCACTCCTGAAGACAAGGTTCTTTATGAACTGTTTGTCAGAGGAAAAGAACCTACTGATGTTTCTCAAGAGTTCGATAAGCTTAACGCCCCATCAAATGTTAAAGGAAAATACAACCCAGACAGCAACCAGATTGAACTTACGTGGGACTTTGATGACAGTGAAGCGAAAGATGTTAAATTCGAAGTCAGCGGTTCTGTTGCCGGTGGTAAACAGCAGGCAATCACAACCACTTCAGATAAGGCCATTAACATTAACAATCCTCAAGCTGGAGAAACGTATACGTTTAACATCGTAGCCGTTTCAGGCACTGAAAAGAGTGATTCAGCATCAGGGACTGTAACTGTTCCTGGCGGCAATGAAGGAAATGACAATGGCCAAGGAAATAATGGTGAAGGTACTGATAACGGTACCGGCAGCGGTTCTGGCGGTAATTCCGGATCTGATAATGGCACCGGGGACGGTTCTGGCACCGGGTCTGGCAATGACGGTTCTGGTTCTGGTTCTGGTACTGGAACTGGCGGAGGTTCTGGATCCGGAACTGGCGATGGATCTGGCACTGGTGACGGGTCTGGCTCAGGTACCGGGTCTGGCACTGGAACCGGGTCTGGCTCAGGTACCGGATCTGGCACTGGTACCGGGTCTGGCTCAGGTACCGGATCTGGCTCAGGTACCGGATCTGGCACTGGCACCGGATCTGGCACTGGCACCGGATCTGGCACTGGCACCGGATCTGGCACTGGTACCGGATCTGGCTCAGGAACTGGATCTGGTACTGGTACCGGCTCAGGAACTGGTTCAGGAGATACTGGCGGGACCAGTACAGGCGGCGGGCAATAAAAAAAAGCAGGACCGCCTCTACCCTTCCTAATAAATTTAAAAAACCTCCTCAAACCCTTCGGTGGGTTTGGGGAGGTTTTATAATTTCTTCAGGATTTTTTTCATTGCAAAATGTTTGGCTGTCTGCTTCATTTGCTCATTGAATAACTCCGAAAGCTGTTTATAGGCATGGAAATAGCTTGTACTTTCCATCAGGAAGCAAAGCCTTTCTTCAACATTTACTGGTTTGATTTTTAAGCTTCCCAAACAGGAATCTAACTTGTTTAAGGAGACAGGCTGCCCATTTGACCAAAATAAGTACTTAAAGAAAGTACAGATCGCTTGCACCATAATGGGCTTTACACCCCTATCGCGTATAGAAAACATAGACTGCAGACGCTTATCTAACTGATTCCATTGGTCTTTTAATAAAGGCAGATGAAATTCAGGATAAGCCCACGGCATTTCCCCCTTTTTTTCCAAAAAAAATAGGAATTCATCAAAGAAATAGATTTCACTTTCACTATCCGGCCAGAAAAATTTAGGATCAGGATAAAAAAAAGAATGCTGTAATTCATTGGGGACATGCATCAACTGCCCTTTATCAATCATTTTAGCTGCTTCCCCTTCATTCTTTTCCTGCCTTCCCTGCACAAATCAAGAAGCGGACAATCAGGGCATTGAGGGTTTTGCGCCTTGCAGTGATATCTTCCGAAAAATATCAAACGATGATGAGTGGCAGACCATTCATCCATTGGCACTTTCCTCATAAGCGTATTTTCAACTTCCAGAACACTATCTTTCCATCTGCATATCCCAAGTCTTTTGCTAACACGTTCGACATGGGTATCTACCGCAATAGCAGGAGCTCCATATGCAACTGACATGACGACATTGGCCGTTTTTCTCCCTACCCCAGGGAGCTTAACGAGATCTTCCCTATTATCAGGGACGATTCCTCCGAAATCATCCAGCAGCATCCTGCAGAGCTTTTGAATGTTTTTCGCCTTATTGCGATAAAGTCCGATGGATCGAATGTCGTTTTGCAATTCTTCTAAAGATACCTGCAAATAGTCCTCCGGCGTTGTATATTTTTCAAACAGGTCCTTCGTCACTTTATTGACCAGTACATCAGTACATTGAGCTGAGAGGGCAACAGCAATCACAAGTTCAAATGGATTGCGATGCCTTAGTTCGCAATGAGCATCTGGAAACATTTCAGCGATTTTATCCAGACAGAATCGGATTTGTATTTTCGTTAACATTGATAATCACCTTAAGTTCATCCTTCCGGCAACAGCGGCTATTGCTCCAGCCAATTGTAGAACGGCACTGTATTCGAAGAAGTTTTTTCGTATTCGATTGGTCCTTTTCGAGAACTGCCCCTGAATTTCTCTCCATGTTTTCTGGCTTGTTCAATTGTTTCAATACCATTCTTTTTCCATTCAAAGAGAATTCGATCGATATAACGGAAATTCAACTTTCCAGAAATAACCGATTCCTTAAGAGCTGCTTTTATTATGACAGCATCATGATGATCTTGATCCATCCACATCCCAAGTGTTTCGCATTCCAACGGTGATAGTGGACGTCCGAACTCTTTCTCGAATATTGTATAAAGCTCATTTTCATTGAAGCTGCTTTGTTGACGCTGCGATTGCTTTTTTTCTTCCTGCAAGCAATCCAAAAGTTTCAGCCACAAAGGCTTTAATGAATATTTTTCAAATAATATATCCTCTGTCGTATTTCCTTCTTCTATCGAAATAAATCCTTGTTGAACAAGTTTTCTTAAGATGGACGCACATTCTCCCGATGTAATGGTCATATTGGAAGACAATTCTTCAGGCGTCGGAAAGGAGTTACCTTTATTTTGAAAGGAATATACCTGCAAGATCAACATGATATCCGTCTCATTAAGACCCATTCTTTTATAATTTGTAAAAAGGATTGAAGGAATATTAACTGTTCCTTCTTCTATCCAAGCTAATAAAATATCTTTTTCCATACTAGACGACACCTCCCTTTCAGTATAGCATGGACGCTTTAGAAATGGGATGGCAACATTAGTTGCAAATTCCCATCATGAAAAAACTCCCACCAAATGAATGATGGAAGTCTTAAGATTTCAGGCGGAATGGGATGCACTCCCCCATAATTTCCCTTAAACGGTCAGCTTTTGACTAATTTCGAATCTACAAAGGTGTGGATCCGTTCCACTGCTGCTTCTAATAAATCTAATGAAGTGGCATAGGAGAGGCGAATGTTGTCCGGCGAGCCGAATCCTGATCCTGGAATGACTGCAACTTTTGCCTCTTCCAAAAGAGCAGCTGCAAACTCATCCACATTTTGATAACCCGTTTTCAAGGCAGCTTCTTTGACATTGGGGAATAAATAGAAAGCACCTTGTGGTTTTAAACATGTTATTCCTGGAATGGCAATTAACTTATCATAAACGATTTCGAGTCTCTTCTCGAAGGCTTCCCTCATCTCTTCCACAGGACTTTGTGTTCCCATATATGCTGCAATGGCACCGTATTGGGATGTTGTCGTGGGATTGGATGTAGAATGACTTGCTAAATCCGTCATCGCTTTAATGACAGCTTTGTTTCCTGCAGCATATCCGATCCTCCAACCAGTCATGGAATGTGATTTGGATACACCGTTGATGATGATGGTCTGATCCTTGATCTCCGGTGAAAGCTCAGCAATGGAAATATGACGGCTGCTCCCATATACAAGCTTTTCATAAATCTCATCAGAAATGATTAAAATATTATTTTTCAAGCAAACTTCTGCTATGGCTTCAAGCTCGAACTTGGAATAGATCATACCCGTTGGGTTGCTCGGTGAATTCAAAATCAATGCTTTTGTCCGTTCACTTATCGCAGTTTGAAGCTGCTCGGCTGTTATTTTATAGCCATTCGACTCTTTTCCGTCAATATAGACAGGCTTTCCTCCTGCAAGCTTCACCTGTTCAGGGTAGCTGACCCAGTAAGGAATCGGAATGATGACTTCATCATTTTCATCTAAAATCACTTGAAAAAGCGTATAAAGCGCATGTTTCGCTCCACTTGACACCATAATTTCGTTTCTATCGTAAGAAAGCCCCTGATCGTCTTTCAACTTTGCTATGATGGCATCTTTAAGCGCTGGAAGTCCTCCGGCGGGCGTATACTTTGTCTGGCCTTCATTCATGGATTGGAAGGCAGCATCAATGATGTGCTGAGGTGTATTGAAATCCGGTTCACCCGCTCCCAGTCCAATTACGTCGATTCCTTTTGCCTTCATTTCTTTTGCCTTGGCCGTAATTGCCAAGGTTGTAGAAGGAGTCAATGCTTTAACACGTTCAGCCAATCTAATATCCACGAAAAAGTCCTCCTCATTAAATATTTTCGATTTTCTTCCACCATTCACCTGATTTGAAAACAATATAGAAATAATTCAAATCCTTTTCATCATCCAAATAAGATATTTCCCAAACTGGCCCAACATCTTCCATGCCCAGTCTTACTCCAAGGATTTTTCTTGGTGTCTTCTCTTCTTTTAGTTTATTGAGGGCTTCCTTTTTGGAAATTCCATCTGCCCAATCCACTTCTACCAAATCATGTTTTTTATTTTCAGGTATGAATACTGCCTTTTTTGTTCCATCCGCATCTTTTCCTACAACCGTATAGTAGGTACTGCTTCCGTTATAAAGATAAAATTGCTCAACTTCCTTGATTCCGGCTGAATTTTCTGCTGTCTCAACAGCTGTTTTTTCAGCCTTGCTATAAGGTTTATGCCCATATAGATATAAACTTATTGCAAACCCCATGATGATAACTAAAAAGACAATAATAATCAGAATCCATTTTTTCAATTGCCTGCTCCCTATGTACGATAAATCGTAAAGACTGCAGTATTCTGATCATCTGGATCCAATGCAAGTCCAAACATCAGATCTTTTTGCTTAAGGGTGCGATTCAAGGCGTCCACAATTTTATATAAATCGGGATTATTTTCGATCCTGACTGTTGATAATATTTCGATTTTACTCTCCATAAAAGTTCCTCCTCATTAAACAAATATTGTTACTAATAGGCCATAAACGCATCGGCAACAATAATGGTACTGAAACACTCACTTAAACATTATAACGCAAATTTAAATCCAACCGATTATAATATTGGTGTCGTTTCACAAAAAAAAATTCTAATCCACACTCGTTCACGCTGCTCTATCAGCAGCGTATTTTTTTATTTCCTAAGAGTCAAAGCCACTCTTCGATAAGATCGGTGATTTCATCCAGCTCCGCTTGTATAAGAGGGATTCGTGGAATGGAAGAAATGAATGACTTGCCATAGGAAGTTGTAACGATCCTCCTGTCAAATACAATGACTATGCCCCTATCCTCATTCCCCCTGATCAACCTACCAAATCCCTGCTTGAACCGAAGAATGGCTTCTGGCAAAGCAGAGGCTGTAAAAGGATTGACCCCATTGCTTTTCAACTGTTCATTTTTTGCCTGGACCAGTGGTTCATCCGGAGGTGAAAACGGCAGTCTCACAATGACTAGACATGATAAATCTTCCCCGGGGATATCTACACCTTCCCAAAAACTATTGGTGCCAAACAATATTGCTTTATCAAATTTTTGAAAGTTCTTTGTCAACCTGGTCCTGCTTCCGCCGGAAATCCCTTGAGCCATTAAAATGAAATCCTCAAGAATCCCACTGTCCTTAATCAGGTTATACGTTCTCTTCAACATATCGTAGGAAGTAAAAAGAATGAGCATCCTTCCCTTGGTTGCTTGTGCCAGTCCAATGATATAATTGCTGATTGCATCTATATAATGCTGCATCGGAACCGTTTTTATATCAGGAATATCCCTGGGCACAACAAGCTTCGCCATTTTTTCAAATTGAAAGGGTGAAGAAAGTTGGAGCTTCAATACACCTTGCTCTTCCAAACCGATTTCATTCATAAAATAATCAAATGATCCATCAACTGACAACGATGCGGATGTCATGACGATGCTTTTTTTCTGAGTAAAAAGCCTTTCATTCAATGGTTTTTGCAATGATACTGGCTTGCCTGACAGCAATATACTATTTGGAATCGATTTGAGGTCTGCTTCCATCCAGGCAACAATTTCCGTAGACGGCCTTATTATTATTTTTACAAGGTTATCCTCCATTGCTGCCCATTCAAGCAGGAAGCTGTGCATTTCCTCTAAAAATGCTTTTTCCTCTGTACTTAATTTCTTTTCCTCGGAGCTAAGCAATTGAAGTCTTTTTTCTAGTTCCACCCTGATATGCTTAAGTTCAGACCGAACCCTTTCCGCACAATGAACGGCTGACTGCCAGATTCTTTGCTTGCTCAATTCTTCATTCATGCGGATTGTCACTTTTTGCATATGCTGCCTGCTTTTATCCTTTTTGCTGACAATTTGCGAAAGGACAGAAAATAAGTCATCTAAATCCTGGTCTAGATTTGATAAATGATGGTCGATTTCAAAGGCATGGACTGCCGGGCTGATAGAAAGTTTTTGTAATACCGACTCAAGCTTAGAAAATAGCTGTTTTCTTTCACTCGTACCTAATTGTCCGATCAAAAATTTCAAGCCGATATAATCAAGTGAAATCCCTGAGTGATTCTTGGCTGCTTTTTCTAAATGATGAGCCTCATCTATGACAAGGAAATCGTATTGCGGGAGCAAGTCATTCTGATTCATGGCATCACTCATGAGCATGGAATGATTCGTGATGATGATATTGGCATCATCTGCTCTTTTCCTTGCATGCAAATAAAAGTCACGCTCAATCCATGGATCCTTTTCTTTTGACATATACCACCCATCATGTTTAATCCGATTGCTGAAAAGCCTGCCGCCGCTTGTTAAATTCAGTTCCTCAAGGTCCCCGGTTTCCGTCTCTGTCAGCCATACCAGCATTTGCATTTTAGAGAGAACGGAATCGTACTGATACTCCTGTTCCTTTAAGGAATATTCGAATTTAAGCAGATGGATATAGTGGCTCCTGCCTTTTAAAAGTGCAGTGCGAAAAGAGGACCCATACCCTTTTTCCAGTGCAGTTATCTCTTTATTCATCAATTGGTCCTGCAATTGATTCGTATATGTACTGATTACTACCTTATTATTAGTTTGTAGTGAAAAGAAGATGCATGGCATCAGATAGGCAATTGACTTCCCGATTCCAGTCCCCGCCTCAATAACTGCATGTCTTTCTTCTAGGAACGATTCCATTATTGCATCCATCATTTGGAACTGTCCTGATCTTTTTTCGAAAAGAGGATTCACATTACTCAATAGTTCTTCTTTTTCGCTTTCCACTTTTGGATATGCGATGCTTCCTGAAACATCAGGTAGTTGGGAGCTGTTTTTCTTTAAGAGCGCCATCCCTCTGAATACCTCCAGGTGAGGGGGAAGATTCTCAATGTGATGTCTTTTTTCACCGATGATTTCATTGATTACCTTTGAAACATCACTTTTAAGGTGATAAGACAGATTTAGCAAAGACTCCAGCGTTACAATCGGCAAATCCCTTAATTTAGCTGTAAGGCGATTTAATAATAATGCAGTGGCATAAGCATCACTGTCTGCTCGATGCGGCTGATCATGGCTTAACGAAAATCCCTCGGACAGCTCAGTCAATTTATAGCTGTCTGCTGTTGGATAAACGACTTTTGAAAGTTCTACTGTATCCAATGAAGGCCCGATAAATGGAGCATATCCTGCTTCCTCCAGCTCATTTTGCAAAAAGCCAAGGTCGAAGCTCACATTATGGGCAGTAAAGACAGCTCCCTCCAACAACGAAGAGACTTTTTCAGCGATTTCCTCAAACAATGGAGCATCTTTGACCATCTGATCATCAATGCCAGTCAGTTCAGTTATAAAGGGTGGAATGGGATGAAGGGGATTCACAAAAGAAGTGAATTGCTCCAATATTACATCATCCTGCATAACGACTGCAGATAATTGAATGATTCGGTCTCCTCTTTTAGGTGCATTCCCTGTTGTTTCCAGATCCACCACGACAAATTTTTGCGACATGCTTCTCACACCTTTTAATTCTCTATCTAATAGCCGTTTCATTTTAACATACTTCGAATTATATCACCCTTTCTTACAAAAATAAAAAGGCTTCACTTGGAAGCCTTTAAGGAGTGGACTACTTTCCGGAAATCAACCGATAATGGTTGCTTCCGGTTCGTGGGATATCATTTCAATGATTTGATTTTTTTCATTCATTATGGCTACTTTAGGTTTATGAGATCTTACTTGTTCATTTGCCACAAGTGCATATGAAATGATGATGACGATGTCTCCAACATGTACAAGGCGTGCAGCTGCCCCATTAAGGCAGACTACTCCGCTTCCCCTTTGCCCTGCAATAATATATGTCTCAAATCTTGCACCATTATTGTTATTGACAATTTGCACCTTTTCATTTGGCGCCATTCCTACTGCATCAAGGATATCCTCATCAATGGTTATACTGCCGACATAGTTTAGATTTGCTTCTGTGACTGTTGCACGATGGATTTTTCCATTCATTACTGTACGGAACATTCTTCTTCCTCCTTAAGCCCCTGCTGAAATAATAATATTGTCAATTAATCTTGCATCTGAAAACTTCACTGCTGCGGCAATAATGAATTTCCCTTCCAACACATCCATTTTTTTTAAGGATGGATAGGAATAGATTTCAATATAGTCTATCTCTCCGCTTGTTTCGTTCTCTATTCTTTCCTTGATGCCACTGATCAGTGCAGCCTCATCACCAACTCCATTTTTGGCAGCCTCTTCTGCCCATTTCAATGACTGGTATATGACAGGAGCCATTTCTCTTTCGTCGGGGGATAACCTTACATTCCTCGAACTCTTGGCTAATCCATCTTCTTCTCTTATCGTAGGCATGGCGCGCAGCTCCACTGGAATATTGAAGTCATTGATTAGTCCATCGACTACTGCTACCTGCTGGGCATCCTTCAGCCCGAAATAGACCCGGTCAGGCTGAACAATATTGAACAGTTTTGTCAAAACAGCTGCTACTCCATCAAAATGGCCTTCTCTCTTACTTCCGCAAAGGACATCCACACGATCTTTTACATGTATGGAAATGGAAGGCCGAGCGGGGTACATTTCTTCAGGCAGCGGTGCAAAAAGGAAATCAACGCCTGCGTTTTCTGCTATCCTGGCATCTCTTTCAAGGTCTCTCGGGTAGCTTTCAAAATCCTCGTTTGGACCAAATTGCAGCGGGTTGACGAAGATGCTGATGACAGAAACATCATTTTCTTTTTTGGAAGCTTCCATCAAAGAGACATGCCCTTCATGAAGGAAACCCATAGTCGGAACAAAGCCAATTGTACTTCCGTTCACTTTTTCTTTCTTCAAATGCTGTTTAAGATCTGAAATAGTTGCAATGATTTTCATTTTACTTCCCCCCATAAAGTGCAGCCAGCTCTTCCTGTTTCATTGTGAAGGTATGACGCTCCTCAGGAAAGGCGCAATCCTTTACTTCTTTTACATATTGTTGAAGGCCGTTCAAGATGCTTTCGTTGATATTTGCGTATTGCTTCACGAATTTAGGGACTCGCTCGACCCCAAATGTAACAACATCATGGAATACCAGCACCTGTCCATCTGTTTCAAGTCCTGCACCAATTCCAATCACCGGTATTTTCAATGCAGCTGCTATTTTTTGGGCAAGCTGTTTTGGAATGCATTCAAGGACAAGTGCAAAGGCTCCAGCCTGTTCACATTTCAAGGCATCATTCAATAATTTTTCAGCTGCATCAGCCGTTTTCCCTTGAACTTTATAGCCTCCTAGAACACCGGCTGTTTGAGGAGTCAATCCTAAGTGAGCCACCACGGGAATGCCGCTGGATGTCATATAGTGGATCATGTCAATCACATGGTCGCCACCCTCTACTTTGACTGCATGGGCTCCAGCCTGCTGCATCAGCGCTGCTGCAGACTTGATGGTTTCTTCTCTATTCAAATGATAGGTCATGAACGGCATATCCGCGACAATAAACGTATCCTTCGCTCCCCTTTTGACAGCTTTCGTATGGTGAATCATATCATCCAAAGTGACCGGAACCGTTGAATCATACCCAAGAACAACCATCCCCAAAGAATCCCCTACGAGAATCATGTCCATCCCCGCTTCTTCAGCCAATTTGGCAGATGGGTAATCGTAGGCTGTAAGCATTGCGATCTTTTCTCCATTTTCTTTCATTGCCAAAAAATCAGTCGTCTTTTTCATTTCCATTCCTCCTTTTTTAATAGAGGAGACGAAAAGCAAATGAATGACTTGTATTTCATAAAAAAAGGGCCCTCCAAATAGGCAGAAGGACCCTTAGTGCTTGTTCATCATCTGTTTCGACCCTCTGTCCCCGTCATGAAAGATCAAGGCAGAACTATTCACTTTTTGGTTTTAAAACGAATTGCTTAAAGGTGCAGCTCATATGAAATGATACTGCCCAAAAAAATTATATCAGAAGTTTGAGTTTATGACTATCAACTATTTCCTTGAATTTCAATATCAGCTGAGTAAATCTCGTGTATTCGGCCTGAAGAATCCTCAATTTTCAGCACTCCATCATTTGTAATTCCAATTGCTTTTCCTTCAATCGTACCTGTTATCGTTCTGGCTATGATTTCTCTTCCGATACTGATTGCATAGCCCTCCCAAAGCAGTTTGATGGGCCCAAAACCTTTTTCCATGTACAAATGATAATATAATTCAAGCTTTTCCAGGATTTTTTGGATAATGCTCGACCGTGAAACGATTTTCCCTTTTTCGATTGCAACTGAAGTTGCGATTTTCTGCAATTCCTCTGGAAAGTCTTCTTGCTTCGAATTCACATTCATTCCGATGCCGATTATGATTGAATTGATTTTATCTGATTCTGCTTGGAGTTCTGTCAATATGCCCGTTACTTTCTTCCCGTTTATTAAAATGTCATTTGGCCATTTGATCTCCGGGTTTAACCCACATACTTCCTCCAATGCCTGAACGACAGCGACAGCTGCCAGCAATGTGAACTGCGGCGCCTGCTGAGGAGGCAGATTTGGCCTGAGGATGATGCTCATCCATATGCCGGAATACTTTGGGGAATGCCATGACCTTGTCATCCTTCCCCTTCCACTTGTCTGTTCCTCTGCAATAACAAGCGTCCCCTCCGGACAATTATCATAGGCCAATTGATGAGCTTTTTTTTGAGTAGAATCAATGGATTCCTGATAATAAATGGTCTGGCCAAGATTTTTTGTATTCAATCCGTAGCGAATCTCATTTTCTGTCACTTTGTCAGGTGCATGGAGTATCCTGTAGCCTTTTCTGCGAACGGCCTCCAGCTCGAATCCTTCTCTCCTGAGTTCTTCAATATGCTTCCAGACAGCCGTTCTCGTGCATCCTAAAAAATCTGCCAGGGCTTGGCCTGAAACAAATTCTCCATCAGATTCCGAGAATGCCTGAAGCATTTTCTTTCTTATCGGCGATTCCACGATTCCAGCCACTCCTTAATTATCGCTTTTTCATTCTTTACAATTCCATTGAGTACCGCATGCTCAATTTTCTGCAATTCTTCCTTGATCCAGGGTCCCCCTGCCTGCCCACGCCAAATCATCAAATCGTTTCCTGTGACGTCTAAATCACCGCGCTCTTGAATAGGCAGCAATTCAAATCGTCGTTTCATTTCATTTTCCATTATTTTCGATTCCGATTTTTGATTTTTGATAACACTGTATATGATTTCTACATCAATGGCAGACTGAATCCCTGCCTCATATAAATCCAGCAGCTCCCATTCCCTTTTCGCCCGGTTTCTGAGGATTTGAAGGGATTTTGTAAGATATTTAATTTTCTTCAATGGCATCTTCCAACGTTTAAGGAATTCCTGTGGAGCAGGCTCTTCCAATATAAATAAAAGGAAGAGCCACATTTGATTGGAGGTTAAAGAGTTAATATCGGCTTTTGCTATTTCATTTATAGCAGTGCCCTTATCTGAAAGCCCCGGCAAATAATGGTGTATTTTCGCTTCTGTCAACAACTGGATCGATTCTTTTTTGCTTTTACCATTTAACAGCTTCTCAAATTCAGACAAAATTCTTTCAATGGCAATATGCTCTAATAGATGAGCATGCCTGCCCAATGCTGCTTGGGTTTGTTTCTCCAGTCTAAAACCAAGCTGACCTGCAAATCGTACAGCCCTCAATATTCTCAGGGCATCCTCCGTAAAACGATCGTCCGCACTTCCAACAGTCTGAATCATTCTTTTTTCAATTGCACCTTTTCCGTGGAAAGGATCAATGATTGCTCCCCTTGCATCCATGGCCATTGCATTCATTGTAAAATCCCTGCGTTCCAGATCTTTATCAAGGGAGCGAATAAATGTCACTTTATCCGGACGCCGATAATCTTTATACTCAGATTCCGTTCGAAATGTAGTAATCTCATAGGGTTCCCCTTTTTCAATCACCAGAACAGTTCCATGTTCAATGCCCACATCCACCGTACTTTTAAAAATGCCTTTGATTTCTTCCGGGAATGCGGAAGTTGCAATATCGACATCATGTATTTCCCTTTTGATCAGATAGTCCCGAACGGCACCGCCGACAAAATAAGCTTCATAGCCTGCTTCTTCAATCCGATTCAGGACCGGCAGTGCTTTTTTGAATGGTTCAATCATCAGTAATCCCCTTTTTATTTTGCCAGCACTTTATAATAGATTTCTTCATAATGCTTTACTATTTTTTCAGATCGGAAATTTCCAAGTGCACTTTCAACAGCTGCTTTACTGAATCGTGCAAAAAGTTCTTCATCTGTTAAGAGTTCAATTGCCTTATCTGAAATCGTATCGATATCGCCAAGCGGACATATGAAGCCATTCACATCATTTGCTATTACTTCTGGAATTCCACCTACGTCCGTACCAATACAAGGCACTCCACATGCCATTGCTTCCAATGCTACAAGACCAAAGCTTTCCTTTTGTGAAAGGAGCAGCTTTAAGTCGCTTATAGAATATAGTTCTTCTAAGTTATCCTGTTTGCCTAAAAACAGTACCTTATCCTGGATTCCAAGTTCTTTGACGAGTTTGCAGATGACCGTCATTTCCGGTCCATCCCCTACCAGCAATAATTTTGCAGGCATATTCTTCTCGATATTGGAAAAAACCCGAACGACATCTGAAACTCTTTTTACCGCTCGGAAATTAGAGACATGTATAACCACTTTTTCATCCGGTTTAATCCCATATTCCTGTTTAAGGTGCTCCGCATCATGCCGTTTATATATCCTATCATCTATAAAATTGTAGACCGTTTCGATTTCTTTATTCGGACTGATCAATTCATGGGTCTGTTTAACCAGTGCATCAGAAACGGCTGTTACAGCATCTGATTTTTCAATCCCGAACCGTATGGCACCTGTAAGTGATGGATCATATCCAAGGACAGTAATATCTGTTCCATGGAGGGTAGTGACAATCTTCAGATCCATCCCGCTCATTTGTTTTCCCAATATGG
Organism: Falsibacillus pallidus; assembly: GCF_003350505.1. NCBI lineage: Bacteria > Bacillati > Bacillota > Bacilli > Caryophanales > Bacillaceae > Falsibacillus > Falsibacillus pallidus. The sequence continues at coordinate 52,183 of NZ_QQAY01000004.1, read as the reverse complement.
CGCAAACAGCATGGGGAATGGCATAGTGCACATGAAGGATATCCAGCTTTTCCCTTTTGGCCACATCAGCCATTTTATTGGCAAGGGCAATATCATATGGTGGATATTGAAAGACTGAATATTGGTTGACTTCAACCTGATGATAAAAGATATTGTGATACATCTTATTTAAACGGAAAGGCATGCTGGAAGAAATGAAATGGATTTCGTGCCCCTTCTCTGCAAGCTGCTTCCCTAATTCTGTTGCCACTACGCCAGACCCGCCTACAGTCGGATAGCATGTTATCCCTATTTTCAATTTCATAATGCATCACCTATCAAATCTTTCTCAAGCAGCAGCGGCTTCTTGGACTTGAAACCTTCTGCAAAAGCAACCCCTGCTTGTTTGCCAAACAGCCTTTCCCTTGCTTCTACACTTTCGATATATCCAGTTGTCAATGGAGTAGAGACCCTGCCTTCACCGAGGTTGAACTGACTATCATATGCTTTAAGAGAAAGAATCTTCTTCTCTATATATGAAGAAATGTCATAGACAAAATCCGGTTGATGGAAGCCGTTAATCATATAAAAATATAGGGCTTCCGCTCTATGTGGAGTATTCGATTCAACAGTCTCAAACTTTCGAATCCCTGAAGAAAAAGTGGCTTCCTCCACCAATTTCGCACAATTTCCATGATCCGGGTGGCGGTCTTCCCAATAAGGGGCAAAGATAAGCCGGGGTTTATATTTCCTTATGACTTCTGCAGCCTTTTTTATATTTTCATGTGTTATGTAAATGCCCCTGTCGGCAATTCCAAGATTCAGTCTATGTGATGCACCTAATATAGCTGCTGCTTCCTCAGCTTCCTGTTTCCTCGATTCTACCGTTCCATTTGAAGAAAGGTCAGCTTCTGTCAAATCACATATCACGACCTTTTTCCCTTCTGCAGAAAGTTTAGCAATCATTCCGCCCATCCCTATTTCTACGTCATCTGAGTGGGCACCAAATGCAAGGATGTCTGTTTCATAATTTTCCATAAGATCATTTCACTCCTTCCGATCCTTGATGATCGTTCTCCAATCAAGATCTCCATTGACAAGACCTCTCACTAAAACCTCTGCCGTTCCCATATTTGTCGCCAATGGGACGTCGTACACGTCACATAATCGGATAAGTGCAGAAACATCAGGTTCATGAGGCTGTGCAGTAAGAGGATCACGGAAGAAGATGACAAGATCCATTTCATTTTGGGCAATGAGTGCTCCTATTTGCTGATCGCCTCCAAGGGGACCAGATTGAAACCTGGTAACCTTTAATCCCGTTTCTTTTTGTATTCGAAGTCCGGTCGTCCCCGTTGCAAAAATTTGATGCAAAGCAAAAATATGCTTATATGCAATCACAAATCGGGCCATCTCATCTTTTTTCTTATCATGGGCAATGATCGCAATTTTCATAACTATCTCCTTAGTCAAGAATATTTTCCAATCCATAGACAAGAGTATCGAGTTTCATGACTGTTTCGACACTCACTTTGACACCTGACATGAAAGATTGTCGATTATACGAATCATGCCTGATGGTCAACGTCTGTCCATCCGCCCCGAACAATACTTGCTGATGTGCGATAAGACCAGGCAGCCTGACACTATGGATATGCATTCCATCAAGATCAGCTCCACGTGCACCAGCCATCGTTTCTTTTTCATTCGGATGTCCCTGGGATTTATTTTCGCGATTTTCATTAATCATCTCAGCTGTTTTGACTGCTGTCCCAGACGGTGCATCGAGCTTCTGGTCATGATGCATTTCAATAATTTCTACGTCAGAGAAGTACTTGGCAGCCATTTGTGAAAATTTCATCATCAGAACGGCGCCAATGGCAAAATTGGGGGCGATGATGCAGCCCAATCCTTTTTCTTCTGCCATCTGTTTAAGTTCATCCAGCTGCTCTTTAGTGAATCCAGTTGTCCCAACCACTGGCCTGACACCATTCAATAATGCCGTTTTCGCATGTTTAAATCCCACTTCAGGAGTCGTCAGGTCGATTAAAACATCTGGTTTACTTTCGATGAGGCATTGTTCAATATCTGTAAATACTGTGGCATCTACGTCAGTGAAACCAAGATCGCTTAGGTTCTTCCCCTCATTCTTATGATCCAATGCGCTGACTAATTCAAACGATTCCTCATTTGAAGCAAGGGCGACCGCTTCCTTCCCCATTCTTCCACGTGGTCCTGCAATGGCTACTTTGATTGTTTTCATCTATTTTTCCTCGCTTCCTTCATTCTTCCTTGTCCATCGATCTTTATCTCTCGTGTTAAATTTATGTAGTACACGGTCATGGGCTTCCTGCATGTCGATATCAAGAGAGTTCGCAAGACAAATTAATACGAACAGCAGATCGCCTAATTCCTCTTCGACCGTATTTTCTTTTTCTGTACTTTTCTTGGGCTTTTCACCGTAATAGTGATTTATTTCTCTGGCCAGTTCTCCCAGCTCTTCTGTCAATCTTGCCATCATGGCCAAGGGGCTGAAATACCCTTCCTTGAATTGCCCAATATATTGATCAACTTCTTGCTGAAGCATCTGTATCGTCTTCTCTTGTTTTTCTTCCATCGTACTTGACTCCCTTCAAAAACCCTTGATCCCTGCTGCTTCCGAATTATTATGCATCAATATCTACATGTTAGCTAAATCCTCAGTCTTTTACAAATAATAAATATTATTGGAATGACAAGGCTTTATTGCTTGTTTACATGGCATCTTATATAATAGATGACGCTGTGCGTAGTTTCTTGAACAGGAGGGATATCATGCTCGCTGGCATTAAATTAAAAAACACTTTTTTCATATTGTTGGGTTCAGCTATCTTTGCATTCGGACTTGTACACTTTAACATGCAGAACAATCTCGCAGAAGGCGGCTTTACCGGTATCACATTACTTTTGTACTTCTTATTTAAAATTGACCCTTCAATCTCAAACCTTGTGTTGAATGTTCCTTTATTTTTCATAGGGTGGAAGTTCCTTGGTCGAAATTCCTTCATTTATACTATCATCGGAACAGTCGGAGTCTCTCTTTTCTTATGGATATTCCAGCGCTATCAATTTAACATTCCGCTGGATGGGGATTTGTTTTTAGCAGCACTCTTCGCCGGCGTCTTTATCGGAATAGGAATCGGTATCATATTCCGCTACGGCGGGACAACCGGCGGCGTTGATATCATTGCCCGGCTGGTTCATAAATATAATGGCTGGAGCATGGGAAAAACCATGTTTATGTTTGATGCTATCGTTATTACTTTATCCCTCATCACCTATTTGCATCCTAGAGAAGGGATGTACACTTTAGTAGCTGTTTTTGTAGGGGCAAGGGTAATAGACTTCATTCAGGAAGGCGCCTATTCTGCAAGGGGAGCCATGATCATTTCAGAACACCACGAAAAAATTGCAGACAAAATCATGAAAGAAATGGATCGAGGGGTTACTGTACTTCGAGGACACGGATCATTTACAAAGCAAGATAGAGAAGTACTATATTGTGTTGTAGGGAAGAATGAAATCGTCAGACTCAAAAATATCATAGCCTACTATGATCCACACGCCTTTGTTTCCGTAACATTTGTACACGATGTTTTGGGAGAAGGATTCACATTGGATGAAAACAAAAATCCATTAGAAATATAGAATTTCATAAGAAAAGAGCAAGCGCCTGAATCAGCCCCGACCAGCATAAGACGGAACTCGAAGGAAATCCTGATTTCCGTAGAGGTGCGGCTTATGACTCGAGGGGCTAGGCGCTGGAGCTGGACAGAACTTAACTCTGAATCTTTATACTTATTATGATAAAAAGGACTTGCTTGATTAATTTCAAGCAAGTCCTTTTTTCCATTTTCCAATTAATTATTTCTTTGCATTCCGGTATAGATCAATATCAGCCTCAATAGTTCAATGATGGCTACCGCCGCTGCCGCAACATAGGTCAGGGCAGCTGCATTCAAAACTTTCTTGGCTTGTCTCTCTTCATTATTCCGGATCAGCCCCAATGAAACAACTTGATCCATCGCCCGTGAAGAAGCATTAAATTCCACAGGGAGTGTCACAAGTTGAAAAATGACTCCGGCAGACATCAATATGATACCTAAGAGGAACATACCGCTCAATTGAGTGAATATGCCAATCAACAGCAATATCCATGCAAAATTACTGCCAATATTGGCAACGGGTACAATTGCATGCCGAATTTTCAAGAAGGAGTAATTCTCTTTATCTTGAATGGCATGACCCACTTCATGTGCGGCAATGGCAGCGCCCGCAATGGAATGTCCATGATAATTATTGGAAGAAAGATGCACTGTTTTTGACATCGGGTTATAGTGATCGCTCAACATCCCTCGTGTCTCCAGCACCTTTACATGAAAAAGTCCATTTTGATCCAAAATCCTCCTGGCTACCTCCGCACCAGAATAACCATTTGAAGAGGCAACTTTAGAGTATTTTTGATATGCGCTTTTCACTCTCATCTGAGCCCATAGGGGAACGAGGGCAATCAGTAGGAAATAAATCAATATTCCTCCCATAAAGAACCTCCATTCTAGATGTATTAGGAATATTTTATAGAGAAAGGACACAAACGTCAATCATTCCCCTCTTTTGTCTGTTTTTCTTCATTTTGACCTTTATATTTTCTCCATCCTACATAAGATAATGTAAAAATAATGATTCCACCTGTAGAAAGCATTACCCACCATAGCGATGGATCTGCTTCATCTTTATTCACCAGACTGAATAGATCGTTCAAATCCGTCTGAAGCAAAGCAAGTTCTGTCAATTGATCAGAATTGCTTCTTATGTCACGATATTGATCGATATAAGTGATTTTTGCGTCTATTTTCTGAAGTCTTTCTGGGGAGATATCTACTTTGAGGCTGGGCTGGATAGTTGCGTACTGCGAAAGAAATGTATTCAATTTATAGTGGTAGTCGTCTTGGCTTCCTTTTTCTGCAGCCTCTTTTACACCATTGAATGCCGTCATGATTTTTGATTCCATTTCAGACCACATTGGCTGGTATTGGGAATTCAATGCATCCACAACCAGTCTGAAGGCAGTCATATCCCTCAACCGTTCCGGGGCACTGATATCATCTGACTCAATGGCCTTCAATGCTTGATTATATGAAACTGTTAGCACAGTCATTTCATCCATGGAAAAAGGTCGTTCCTTCATCTCGAAATCAGTCAGCTGTTTTGAAAAATATTTCATCATCTGTTCTGAATCCTGCAGCTTACCAGCTTTTGCGAGCTGTAAACTTTGATCAGCAATTTTATCCAGTTTCGATAATGTATTCGGCGACTCTGCATTGGCAAAGTGTGTGGCTGAAAATAAAATGATGGATGCTGCTATTGAAAATAACAAAAGTTTCATTTTCATACTTGTCCCCCCTCAAACTTCTAATAAAATGTATGAATGGAGGGACAAGGTTATACCTTTAGGTCATTAATTATTTATCAAAGGAAGTGCAAAACGATTCTTTCTCATACCTAAATAATACGTAATTGCAAGGGCAGCTATACTGAGCCAAAATGTAAAGTAGCCGATTTCCCGAACATACAAATACAACGCCCCATATTTTGGATATTGCATAAACACATAGTCTATTACATCATTATGGAGTGTCCATACTGCTGCTATAACTAGATGTCTTAATTTAATCCTATAAAAAGGTGCATATAAAAGACCCTGAAGGGCCATTGCACCATGGGAAATCATTAGCATGTAGCCTGTCCAAGGCAAATCTCCCGTTACTTCATATGTCCAAATATTCATTACAACTGCCCAAATTCCGTATTTAAAAAGTGTGACAATGGCAAGGGACTCCATAATGGGAAAATTTTTATTCATTAAGAACGCAGCCAAGACAAATACAAAGAATAAAGTAGCCGTAGGACTGTCCGGAACAAAAATCAAGAAAATATCAGGCGTTTGTTTCAATTGACCTTCATACCAAATATACCCATATATAGTCCCGAATAAATTAACAATGAATAGCAGCCATAGGAAGCGCTTATCTGCCAATACTAAATAAATCCATTTCATCTTCTACACCCCTAAGTTTAAATCAACAATAATCTGCAAAAAAAAGCTGGCAAAATGCCAGCTTTTAGTTGTTATTATTTGCTCTTTAAGTTAGCAATGAATTCGCTCAATTGTTTAAGCTCTTCATCTGAACCTTTGAAGATTCCAGCTGGCATTCCAGGCGGTTTACCGTTCTTAGCGATTTTTGCAATTTCTTCAGCCTTCAAGCCAGTATCAATCAAGCTTGGGCCTGCTCCACCTTGCAAGTTTTCACCATGACAGTTGATACATCCGTTTTTCTGGAATTGTTTATAGCCGGCGTCATTTTTGTCAATATCGACTTGGGCAACGATTTTCCCTTGCTCTTCCGCTTTCTTCCAGTCGTGATGAGCAACAGCCTGCCAAGTCAAGAATACAGATGCCGCCAAGGCAAGAAGCATGAAGCCTGTTGCCAATGGACGTTGAGTCGGACGGCGCTTTGTGCTTCGATCCAAGAATGGCGCCAATAAAAGTCCGCCAAATGCAAGACCAGGGATAACGAATCCTCCGATTACATTGTATGGACCTGAAGCATAAGAATACTTCAATAATTGGTATAAGAATAAGAAATACCAGTCAGGCAATGGAATATATCCTGTATCAGTTGGATCAGCAATACGTTCCAGCGGCGATGGATGCGCTACTGTCAAACATAAGTAGCCGATTAAGAATACTGCACCGACAAGCCATTCCTTAAGCAAAAAGTTTGGCCAGAAAGCTTCAGTCTTCCCAGGATACTCAGAATAGTCCTTAGGAATATTAGGCTTGCGAACTGCAGGGACACGTGAGTCACCTACAAATTTCATCCCTTTTCCACGATGCATGATGTCCCCTCCTTCAATAATAAATGATTTCGAATGATCCGCTGATTTTTCGGTTTACAGTGGACCTGAAATACCTTGTTTGCGGATCATCAAGAAGTGGGCTCCCATTAATCCTAGCAGCGCTGCAGGCAGGAAGAACACGTGGATAGCGAAGAAACGAGTCAATGTCTGAGCTCCGACGATATCCGAATGACCAGCAAGCAATATCTTGACTGCCTTACCGATTAACGGTGTGGATTCTGCGATTTGCAAACCTACTTTTGTCGCAAATAGCGCTTTCATATCCCAAGGCAATAAATAGCCAGTGAATCCTAATCCCAACATAACGAAGAAAATCAGAACTCCGACGATCCAGTTAAGTTCACGAGGTTTCTTATAAGCGCCTTGGAAGAATACACGTAATGTATGTAAGAAAATCATAACAATTACAAGGCTGGCACCCCAGTGATGCATACCACGGACAATTTGTCCAAAAGCAACTTCATTTTGAAGATAATAAACCGATTCCCAAGCGTTTTTAATATCTGGAACGTAGTACATTGTCAAGAACATACCAGATAAAATCTGAATTACTGTTACGAAGAATGTTAAACCACCGAAGCAGTATACGAACGCAGAAAAATGATGCGCAGGGTTTACGTGTTCCGGTACTTCGTGGTCAGCAATGTCCCGCCACAAAGGCGTAATGTCTAAACGCTCATCAACCCAATCATAAATTTTGTTCAGCACGAATTACGCCTCCTTTACTTCACGATCTTATTTGGTTCAGGTTTTCCTAGATACAAGAAGCCGTCTTTGACCTTTGTTGGATATGTATCCAATGGTGCAGTCGGCGGTGTACCCGGAATATTCTTACCTGTTTTCTCGTAACGTCCACCGTGGCACGGGCAGTAGAACTGATTTGGAAAATCTTTATTGCCATTCCAGCTGACTGTACACCCTAAATGCTTACAAACCGGCGACAACGCAACAATTTTCCCATCCTTGTCCTTATAAACCCAAGCTGTATGAGTTACATCAGATGTGTACCATGCATCTTTTTGTTCAAACTTGAAGTCAACACGAGTAGGTTCACTGGTCAATTCACTTACTTTTTCTTTCGTCGCATGGAAATCTCCGCCTGCTTCAGCTTCCAAAACAGGATCGATTGCAAAACGAATCATCGGCATTAACATTCCCGCAGCCATGAAACCGCCTACACCAGTGAGCGTATAGTTAAGGAATTGACGTCTTGAAACACGATGCTTGCTCATCCTTTTCCCCCCTCTATCAGTAAGGTAAGTCCAACAGACATTTTTCGCACAAATATAAAACTAGGACATAATTATGATATATCAATCTTCAGGGAAGGTCAATATACTAGTATTTATATATTGGTAATGATGTGACAATTTCCCGAATTAACCCATGTCTTGCCATTTTTGTACGATAACTTTCAAAAGTTGATTGACCTGGTCTTCCATGATTGAATGTTTATACGGCTCGTCCATGTGCTCCAGGGGCACTGAGGGCAGCCATACAACAGCCCCGTTAAGGTCTTTTTCATGAGTGTTCCATGCTGGATCAGATGTAAGATGAAACACATAAGTGAAACCGTTTTCTTTTAAACTTTCTTCTAAATCAATCAGATCCCCCAATCTTCCTTTTGGATTTCCTTTCTCATCCCTAAGATAAGAAAATGCAGGCATGAACATCATCCTGCCCTTGAATTGACGCTCCAGATGAAGAGACAGCAATTCAATGAATTCTCCCTGATTGGCCGCTTGCTTCATATCATCCCCAAAAGAGATGGGAATTAACGGGACAACGGCCGTATCCACAAATTTTTTTTCTTTCAAATACACTTCTACATCTTTGGCATTCCAATTCATTGAAAACACTCCTATTATTAATCTCTACAAATTAGAATACCATAATACAAAAAAAGGACAATAAAATTCCCCTTGCAACAGCAAGGGGCTACTCTATAAGTTTCTTTAATTGTTCACTCAGCCTTTTGAATGAATCCTGATCATGTCTATCAAGGGCTTCATCAATTTGTATTAGAAGTTTTTCCTTTTGGAAGCTTAGAAGGCTCTCATGAAGGAATGCCTCAGCCTCTTCTTTATCTTTTTCGCTTATCCTGACAGGATTAGGGATAAATGGATTTTCCTCCAATACTGCAACATACTGGTGAGAAGCCTGCGACGACCGGAAATTCAATTGAATGAATATCTCTTCCTCCCGATTCAGGCGGATGTCATGGAATGATTTTTCCGCATCTGTGGTCATGATATTTTCTTTGTAAAATCGGAATGGAGCATCTTCCACGCAATGAGTGGACATGATCAATCCCTTTGGGCAGTACTGTGCATCTTGAACAAAATGCACCTTCTCCATGAGAGAATCATGGCTCATCAAATAATTCAATATCCAAACACATTCTCTTCTCTTTAATTGATAATGATTTAAGAACCACCGGATAAAGTCTTTCTTCTCGTTGACAGAAACAGGGGTTGCCATGGTATTCCCTCCTCTGCTATATGAATCAAGCATTTTTAAATTGATGTTTGAATGGGTCAGGAAACAGATTTGATTCTGTTTGCATTCCAATCAAAGTTCTTCCAGCCTCTCCAACAATGAAATGTACTCCTCATTTGCGGGATCATGTGACAAAAGAGATTTGAAAATTTGTGCTGCTTCACCCGACTGTCCTTCTTCAATCAGGAAGTACCCGAACTCTTCAAGGAAATCGCTGTTGGTTTTAAAGTCATTATATGCTGAGCGGTAATATTTTAATGCATCCGAATATCTTTCAAGCTTAGCATTGGAAGTCGCAGCATCCCAAATGAACTGCGGATCTGCTTCCCCATCCTTCTCCATCATTTCAATGATCTCAAGGACATCTTCATATCTTTCCTGTTTCAAAAGCAATTTATTAAGGGTAAGAGCTGCTTCAAGGAAGTCGGGATCAAGTACAAGCGCTCCTCTTAGCATTTCTTCAGCCTTTTCTTCATCACCCAATTTTAATGAGATTTTACCGCCATAGAAGAATAGGTCTTTATTGAATTCGTCATGTTTAATCCCCTCAAATACCGCGTTCAGGCTTTCTTCCAGCTCTTCCTCATGTTCATATGCTTTTGCCAGATATAAATACAGGGAATGATAATCAGGGTCAAGCTCTTTCAATTCTGTAAATTTATCAATCGATTTTTTATAGAACCCAGCTTGATAGGCTGTAAAGGCAAAACCGAATAAAGTATTAGGTTCAACCTGGCTATCCATTGATTTTTCATAATGCTCCATTGCTTGCTCAAATGCCCCGCCTCCGCTGAGCACCTCTGCCATCCGCTGATGGATGTTCGCCCCGGCAAGCGTTTCAACATTCTCTTTCAAAAGCGACAAGTACATGTCAGCAGCTTCAGAAAACCTTCCCTGCTCGCTGTAAAGTTCCCCGAGGGCAAAATTGATGACGTTTTCTTCAGGAAGAATAGCTTTTGCTCTGAGCAGCTTTTGTTCACTTACTTCAAAAAGTCCCTGCATCTGATAAAGGTCTGCCGCAAGTAAAAGCGCCCTTGGATAATTCGGATCATCCGTCTCAATTTTTTCTAAGTAATGAAGCGCCTCTTCTTCCTTGTCCATTTCCACAAGGCACTCGGCAATCATTACTTTAAGTTCACCCTCTTCAGGGTATTGAGAGAGGAGCGATTCAAACAGCTCCTTTGACTCTTCCATGAAGCCCAGTTGAAAAAGTTCTTCACCAAGAAAGAATTTTTCTTCATCTGTTCCTTTTTTGAGAGTCATATTAAACGTTTTCTTTGCTTCTGTTAAGTTGCCTTCATCTAAATGTTGTAGCATATCTTGTGCGTACTGCATAATTCATCCCTTTCTCATCACACGTTTGAACTATCTTATAAATAATGGTTTAAACAAAAAAACCTGGTCTATTGATTTTGACTTCCCTCCCCATGCCGGGAAAGAAGGACACATCATCATTCACATATACTAATTGGTCTCTGTAAACAGTTACAGAAGGTCTAAGAATATCATAATAGATGCTGTCCGGTCTATCAATTAGACTGCTTTTAGGAAATAAGTTATAACTTACTTCTCCCCCAATAGCTAATATTCCTCTTTTAGGATAAATGCCAATTTTTTTCAATGTCGATGGGAGAATCGGTGTTTTTTCCATCATTTCTTGCGGAATATGTGGGATCTTTTCGTTTTTTAAGATAATTTGCCAGTTTTTGATTATCGACTGCTGTTCTTTTTTCGCGAGTCCCGTCGATAAAAAAGGTACAAGTACAGGGTTGTAAGGAAACATGGCATCTTTGATCCAACCCCATGGAAGGCTTTTTATCTCTTGTACATTTGATATCTCAACGAGTATCAATGGAATCTTATAGCGGCTGCATTTTCTCATTAAGGAAGGGCTCAAGTTCCTTATGGGTACTTTAATGGCCATGCAATAATCAATTGGACAACTAAGCAAAGACATTCTATGTCGTTTGAGGGAAGTGTCCAGATCCCTTTCATGTGTAATTTCGCAGGGAGATAATATGGTTGTACACCCCTTCGAAAGGAAATGATCAATCATATACTGTTTGAAGGCAAAAAAATCGGTGGCTGGAAGCGAAAAATCAAGCATGGTGAATGTAGGGGCAAGGATAAATGAAGAAACATCCATCCTCAATGCGTTTTCAAAATTAAAGGCTTCTCTTATTGCTGCAATCTTGTTCTCTTTTATCAACACGGAAGCATCTTTAAGCTCCCCCTTCTGCAGGAGAGTGGCATTAGAAATGACATATGTCATGTTTTCACCTTCTTCCTTTCTTAAGACAAGCTATGAAAGCGAAGGCAAAAACATGACATATCGTTTTATAATTCGGGCTGTTTTCGTGAAAAGAGCCTGAATTAATCAGTCAATTCATTCATATGTTCAAAAAACTGAGGATACGAGACTCGAATCGCTTCTTTTCCCTTCAATTCCATATTTCCTTGGCAAATCAAAGAGGCAATGGCAAGCATCATACCGATTCTGTGGTCTCCATGGCTGTCCACTTCAGCTCCCTTAAGGCCGCATTTCCCCCGTATGATCATCCCATCGGGAGTGGCTTCAATATCTGCACCCATCTTTTTTAATTCATTAACGACTGAATCAATACGGTTTGTTTCTTTCACTTTTAATTCTTCAGCATCTCTGATGATGGTTGTACCCTCTGCTTGAGTGGCCAGTAAAGCAATAACCGGTATTTCATCGATTAATCGCGGGATAAGTTCCCCTTCTATGACTGTACCCTTCAAGTCGGAAGCCCTAATTGTAATGGCTCCAATGGGCTCGGTACCTTCATCAGCCGTATCATATTCAATATCGAAATCGGCACCCATCATTTCCAGTACATCTACAATTCCTGTACGAGTCGGGTTCAGTCCAACATGTTCCAGCTTAATGGAACTGTTTTTTGTAATAGCTGCACCAACCAGGAAGAATGCAGCGGAAGAAATATCGCCCGGAACTGTAATATGAGTTCCTTTCAAGGTTTGGCAGCCTTGGATGGAGATGATATTTTCATTCGTCTCTACATTTCCTCCAAATAATCTGATCATCCTCTCAGTATGATCTCGTGTGACAGCTGGTTCACGCACCACTGTCTTTCCTTCAGATTGAAGAGCAGCCAGTAAAATGGCAGATTTCACCTGAGCGCTTCCTACAGGGAGTGCATAATCAATCGCCTGCAACGCTCCCCCGCGGATGGAAATGGGTGTAAAATCACCTTCTGCTCTTCCATCAATCTTAGCTCCCATTGAAATGAGAGGTTTTGTCACCCTGCTCATGGGTCTGCGTGCAATAGATTCATCCCCTATGATGACGGAGTGGAAAGGCATCGAAGCAAGGATCCCCATCATCAATCTGGTAGTAGTGCCTGAGTTTCCTACATCTAATATCTCCGTTGGTTCTTGAAGTCCCTCAAATCCTTTTCCGTTCACTTCAATTCTTTGTTCACCGACTTCGATATCCACACCAAGTTTGCGGAAGCAATCAATGGTACTGATGCAGTCTTCTCCGAATAAAAAATTCTCTATGACGGTCTTCCCGTGGGAAATAGCCCCGAACATGATGGACCTGTGTGAGATGGATTTATCCCCGGGAACCCGGATCGTTCCATTCAAGGAGCCTCCGGAATTGAATAACGTTTCATTTCCCATTATCCTTTCCTCCTATTCTATGGAATAAATACATCGTAATCCGTTTGTTTTTGAAGGCAATTTATTGCCTTCTCCCTGTCTTCTTCCGTTTGGAAACTGATGACGAGCACTCCGTATATGTCCGCGCGGGTTTCTATTATCCGAATATTGGTGATACTGATCCGATCCTCTGCTAAAAATCCCGTTACCTCTGAAATCACCCCTGGATAATCCGGTACATCAACGTAGAGGTCATAATAAGAAGGGATAGCACCTTTTGCTTTCATCGGAAGCTGGTCCCTGTAAGCCTTCGCACTTTGGAAAAAGTCCAGTATATCATCCTCATCATTATTTTTAAGCATCATAATAATGCGGTCCATATCAGACTTCCAAGTTTCCAGCATATTGATTAAATTCTGATCATTATGTAGTGTGATATCTTTCCACATTTCAGGGCTTGAAGAAGCGATTCTAGTAATGTCCCTGAACCCTCCAGCGGCAAGCCTTGATATCAAAGGGAGTGATGCTGAATGTCTATCTGCCTGTTTCACCAGGGAAGCAGCTATCAAATGTGGAAAATGACTGATGATTCCCGTCATCTTATCATGTTCTTCAGAAGAAACCTCAACAAATTGAGCTCTCGTCCCTCTAAGCCAATTTTTAAGCGAATCGATTTTTGCTTTATCTTCAAACGGAGTCAATAAATAAAAAGCATTTTCAAATAGAATATCTTTCGCAGCAGCGACCCCGCTTTTATGCGATCCTGCCATGGGGTGGCCGCCGATGAAGGAGCCTTCCATATTCATCTTTTTGGCATGATGCATGATTTGTTCCTTTGTACTTCCAGTATCAGTGATAATCACATCTTTTTTTAGTGACAGTGATTTAAGGAAAGAAAGCAGCTTGATCGTCTGACTGACAGGAGCAGCCAGAATAATCAAGTCTGCCAGAGGAGCTGCTTTTGCTAAGTCTTCACAAATATGATCAACCACCTGAAGTGCCTTAGCAAGTTGAGCTTGTTCCTTATTTGTATCAATCCCGTAAATGACAGCTTCAGGATGCTCTCTTTTCAAACACAAAGCAAGGGAGCCTCCAATAAGGCCAAGTCCCGCAATGATGATATTCCCTTTCATGATTCTCCCCTGCCTTTACGTAATAAGGTCAATTTGATGCTAAAAGTTTCTTCATAGCCTCAATGACACCTATATTCTGTTCTTCAGAACCGACTGTCACCCTGACACTGGTCGGAAATCCGAGCGCCTTTCCTGATCTAACTATATATCCTTCCGCTAATAAACCATGGAATACTTCATCCCCATCACGATTAAAATCAATTAAAACGAAGTTCCCCTGGGATGGAAAATAGTTTAAGCCTGCCTCATCACAAAATGAATAAAATTGTTCCAGTCCTTTACGGTTATGTCGCTTGCAATTCTCGACGAACTCTTGATCTTGGAGCGCTGCAGCAGCTGCAGCCTGGCCAAGTACATTCGTATTGAATGGCTCACGGAGTGGTTCTAAGGCTTGAATAATATTTTCGTTTCCTACACCATACCCCACCCTGAAACTGGCAAGTCCATAAACTTTTGAAAAGGTTCTTAATACAATGAGGTTTGAAAACTCCTTAACCAATGACAAAGCATCGTAGTAGTCTTCAGAAACTACATATTCATAATAGGCTTCGTCCAGTACAACGAGTACATCTGCAGGGATTTGGGACAAAAAGCGATGCAGGGATGATTGATTGATATAGCAGCCTGTCGGATTGTTCGGGCTGCAGACCCACACAACGGAAGTATTTTCATCAATAGCATTAAGCATCCCTTCCAGGTCATGTTCCCCATTAATAAGAGCAATCTCCCGTACCTCAGCTCCTTCAATGATGGCATTATGTCTGTATTGCGGAAATGAAGGAGAAGGCATCACCGTATTGACGCCAGGCTTCAATAATCCTCTGGAGATGATCTGTATGACTTCATCTGATCCATTCCCGAATATCAATTGCTTTTCCGAGACATCGAGATGATCAGCCACAGTCTGCCTCAACGAAGCTGCATATCCGTCCGGATAAATGGCCCTTACTGGCTTATACTCCATGAGCATCTGCTCGACAACAGGCGAACAGCCGAATGGATTCTCATTTGATGCTAATTTTGTGATTTTCTCAAGTCCATATTTTTTCTTTACTTCATCAATTGATTTCCCAGGCTGATAAGCTTTCAAATTAAGAATTTCCGTTTTCCACTTCATTATTCCATCCCCCTGCCAGTCTCTTTAATTTTCCGCTTTGGGCAAATCGGGCCGCAGGATTTGTGCTCCATTTAAATAAACATGAATGATATCCGATTGCTTCTTAGCTGTATTTAAATGAAGCATAATCCTGATGCATTTTTTAAGGCTTCCTTCCACCTCTAGTTCTTGTACGCACATGACGGGTACGTAGCGCCAATCCTCCGACTCGCGAATCGCCTTTGCCGGGAAAGCAGCAGTTAAATCTCTTGTGGAGGAAATAAAGGCTGATGCTACCATTTCTGCTTTTATATCATTTGCCTCTATCATTTTCAGCAAGAGATGTCTTGTACATTCAAGTATATGCTCTTCTTCATTTTTTTCAACTGTGGTGGCTCCCCGTACCCCTCTAATCATCTATACCTCTCCTTTCGCAATGACCTTCATTCAACCCTCAAATAATGTATGGTATGCTTCTGCTAATTCAGCCTTTTCCATTTTTCTTTGCACCGGTAAACCTACTTCCTTCAGCAATACAAAATTCGGGCTCATGTTTAATGATTTTTTATCTCTAGCCATCCATTCCCATAAGCGTTCAAAAGTGACTTTTTCATCTATTTCTATTGAATATCCAAGGGATTGGATCCAACGAAGGAATGATGCAATCGGAAAAGAAAGAGATGAGTACTTCATACTAAGTTTTAAAGCATAAATCATCCCGATCATAACAGCTTCTCCATGGGTAATATTTCCATATCCGCATTCCGCTTCAATGGCATGCCCGAGAGTATGGCCAAAATTCAAAAAGGCTCTCTCCCCTTTCTCCTTTTCATCCTTTTTTACAATAAAGGCTTTAATTTCAATCCCTCTTTTTAAAATCGAGGTTAGCTGTGCTGGCTTTTCAAGGAGATCTTCGATGGCATGAATTTCACTCATCATCATTTCCAATAGGATTGGATCTGCAATCAAAGCATGTTTGATCGCTTCTGCAAAACCGGATTTCAATTCTCTCACCGGGAGCGAATGAAACCATTCCGTGTCGTAAAGGACAAATTCCGGATGATAGAACGCCCCTATCATATTTTTTCCTAAGGGATGATTGACTGCGACCTTCCCTCCTACAGCACTATCATGGGCAAGTATGGTAGTCGGGACTTGAATGAAACGGATTCCCCTCATATAAGTAGCTGCAGTGAATCCTGCTAAATCCCCTACTGCTCCCCCTCCAAATGCGATAATGACAGACTTGCGGTCAAGTCCATTTTCAAGGGCTTTTGTCAGGCACCCTTCATAAATCGAAAGGTTCTTGCAATGCTCACCTGAGGGAACAATGTGAGTAATGACTTGGGGTGCTTCCACCAGCAATTCTTCCATTATCCCCATATATTGTTCAGCAACATTTCCATCTGTTATGAGCATGATTTTTGTTGCATCCGGAATGTCCGTTTGAAACAACTGCCAGAGATTTTCACGTATCCCTTCTCCAATATAGACAGGATACTTTTTACTGCCGGCAGTAATAATCACTTCTTCCATGATTAATACTCCTTTGTATAACTGCGATGCTCTTCAATGGCCTTCTCGAGGGCATCGAAGCGGTCGCTTGAGAATTGATCGACAATCGCACAGGCGAGTTCCCATGAAACGGCTGCTTCAGCTACGACTGCAGCTGCCGGCACCGCACAGCTGTCTGAACGTTCAATGCTCGCCGTAAACGGTTCTTTTGTTTCAATGTCGACGCTTTGCAATGGTTTATATAATGTTGGTATCGGCTTCATGACTCCCCTGACAATGATAGGCATGCCAGTAGACATGCCGCCCTCGAAACCGCCGAGTCGATTCGTTTTTCTTGTATACCCCTGTTCTTCTGACCAGGTGATTTCATCATGGACTTCGCTTCCCGGCTTGTCTGCCATCTCGAAGCCTAGGCCAAACTCAACACCCTTAAACGCATTGATACTGACGATTGCCCTTGCAAGCTTTGCATCCAGCTTTCGATCGAAATGAACGTAGCTGCCTACACCTGATGGCATACCATCCACAATCACTTCTACAATCCCGCCGATGGAATCCCCGTTTTTCTTTGCATCATCGATTGCTGCCATCATTTTTAATTCCGCTTCAGAATCCAGGCACCGGACTTCAGATGCTTCAGATCGTTGTTGTATTTCACGGATAGATGCCCGGTATGTTTGAGCAGCTTGGACTCCTCCAATTTTCACTACATGAGATGCTACTTCAACTCCCAAGTGTTTAAGCAGTTGTTTTGCAACCGCACCTGCTGCCACTCTTACCGTTGTTTCCCTGGCGGAAGAACGCTCTAATACATTCCTTAAGTCACGGTGGCCATATTTCATTCCACCGACTAGATCCGCATGACCGGGACGGGGCCGCTGAATCTTGCGTTTGATTTCTTCCTCTTCATCATGACTGATCGGTTCGATTCCCATGATTTTTGTCCAATGCTTCCAATCTTTGTTTTCGACCGTAAGCGTTACGGGAGAACCTAAAGTATACCCATGACGGACCCCGCTGGAAATGACAGCCTGATCCTTTTCTATCTGCATCCTTCTGCCTCTTCCATATCCTTTCTGCCTTCTTGCCAATTCATTATTAATATCCTGCTCCGTCAATGGCATACCTGCGGGCAGTCCTTCAATTATCGTGGTTAATTTTGGTCCATGGGACTCTCCTGCTGTTAAATATCTCATATTCTTTCCCCCTTCAACTCGTTAAAGGATATATGTTTTCCACTATAACATAACATTATTGTCTGCTACCAGAGATAAATTTAATGCAAAAAGAAAAAAGGTCATCCACCTGTCCAATGAAACTCGACAGGTATCAGCCCTTCCCTCCTACTATTGTTTTTGATAGAAAAAAGTATCTTCAATGGCGAAATTAAAAATGCCTGGATTGAATATTTGTTCGGTACTTCCGACAAACAGGGTGCCGCCTTGCCTTAATGAAGCACTGAAGTTCTGATAGATTTCACTTTTTGCTTCCTCTGTAAAATAAATCAGTACGTTCCTGCATACAATCAAGTCCATTTGCTGAGGGTATGGGTCTGCCAGAAGGTTATGACTTTTAAATTCAACCGTTTTTTTGATGTCCTCGCTGATTTTGTAGAAGGAACCTTCTTTATTAAAGAATTTCTTCTTCATATCTGAAGGCACTTCATTCAATGACCTCTCAGGATATACTCCCATCTTGGCACGCTGGATGGCATTCCTGTCAATATCTGAAGCCAGAATGGATACTTTGGACAGCGGCATGAATTTAGAAAGGATCATGGCAAGCGTATACGGTTCCTCTCCTGTGGAACAGGCTGCACTCCAGATTTTAAGGCTGTTTTTTTCTGACAAGAGCCTCGGGATGATTTTATTCTCCAATACAAACCACCTGGCTGCATTTCTGTAAAATTCAGATACATTGATCGTCATCCGATCCAAAAATTCGTTAAATAAAAGATCGTCCTTCTGCATGGCTTCATAATAATTTAAAAAAGAGGAGTACCCCTTTCTTTCATATAATGACGTCAATCTTCTTTTCATTTGTGCTTCCTTATATAAGGAAAGATCGATGCCGGATTTATTTTTGATATTTAGTACAAATTGATTGTAATCATGAGCCATTCTCTTATCCCCCGGGTATGTAGGTATCTTTTTATATTTCCATTATATCGAAAAATGTGAAAATGGGGGCAGGAAAATCAAAAAGCTGTCCAAAAGTGAATACTTTCAGACAGCTTCTTAATTTTTTTACTATGGATTAGTAAACCCACTCAGAGATTAACTTGGAATATTCAACCAGTTCTTCTTGCTTGAAGAATAAGCCAATTTCTCTTTCAGCACTCTCAGGAGAATCTGAACCATGGATGATATTTTTGCCGACTGTTACAGCAAAATCACCGCGGATTGTTCCTGGAGCTGATTCTTTAGGGTTTGTAGCTCCCATCATAAGACGAGCAGTTGAAATGACATTTTCCCCTTCCCAAACCATTGCAAATACTGGTCCGGAAGTAATGAAATCTACTAATTCCCCAAAGAATGGGCGCTCTTTATGCTCACCATAATGCTGCTCGGCAAGTTCTTTAGAAATACTCATTAGTTTCGCACCAGCAAGGTGAAAACCTTTTTTCTCAAAACGAGCAACGATCTCACCGATTACTCCACGCTGCACACCATCAGGTTTTACCATTAAAAAAGTTTTTTCCACAATTACCCACTCCTATTGTATGTATAAGTGATTCTGTTTTGGACAACCCACGAAAATAGTAACACTGATTGGTGGTTTTG
Organism: Falsibacillus pallidus; assembly: GCF_003350505.1. Classification (NCBI taxonomy): domain Bacteria; kingdom Bacillati; phylum Bacillota; class Bacilli; order Caryophanales; family Bacillaceae; genus Falsibacillus; species Falsibacillus pallidus. The sequence continues at coordinate 32,573 of NZ_QQAY01000004.1, read as the reverse complement.
GCAACGTTTCCATTTTAAATTTTCTAATATTTTCGCTTACCGATATAATTTGCAATATCTCTGAACGTCTTCTTTGTCCGTCCATTCGGAAGGCCTTCCAAGATGCCAAGAGCCTTATCGAGATAACGCTGGCTGATTTTATGGGACTCTTCAATAGCACCTGTCCGCTTGATAAGCTCAATCAAAGAGTTCATCTCTTCCTTTGTAGTCTCTTCATTTACTAGAATGATTTTTTCTTTCACTGATTGATCAGTCATAGCAAATAGGACTGGAAGAGTGATGTTTCCCTGAAGGAGATCGCTTCCTGCAGGTTTGCCCAATTCTTTTTCCGTAGCGGTGAAATCAAGGATATCATCGGTGATTTGAAAAGACATCCCCACGTAGTAGCCAAATAAAAACAGTTTCTTATGTATAGGCTCTTCTGCTCCAGAAGCTATGGCCCCAAGCTGGCAGCTGACTGCTATCAATAGTGCAGTCTTTCTTTTGATCCTGCGGAAATAATCCCGGAGGTTTTGATTATATCTATATTTATCTTTGATTTGTTCGATTTCCCCGATACATACTTCAACAATTGTATTCGCAAGAATCTTATGTGCTTCAACCGCCTCGACGTTCGTCATATATTCAAGGGATTTGGCAAAGATATAATCCCCTGTATACATGGCAATGCGATTGTCCCATTTCGCTTTAATGGTGGGTTTTCCCCTTCTCAACTCGGCATCATCGATTACATCATCATGAACAAGTGAAGCCATATGGATCAGTTCAAGCGCCACAGCGACATTCTTAATCGTTTGAATATCATACCGTCCGAATTTAGCAGCCAGCAGAACGAAAACAGGGCGGATGCGTTTTCCGCCCGCCTGCAGCAAATGGAGGGAAGCCTCACTCAGTAAAGGAGAATGAGATTCAATTGCTTTTTCCAGCTCTTTTTCGATTAAATCGATATCCGCTTTTAAAAACGAATACATCATGTTTAATTTCATACCATTTCCACCCGCTTAAGAATTCGTATCTTTGTAGCCCATATGCATTGCAGCAGCACCGCCGCTATATGGCTTGTACTTCACATTTCGAAATCCTGCTTTTTCAAACAGCTTTGCCAATTCTTTCATCCCCGGAAAATCCCGTGCAGATTCCTGCAGCCAGGAGTACTCATTGTAGCTCTTAGCAAACATTCTTCCGAAGACCGGCATGATAAATCGAAAATAAAAATAAAATAGTTGTCGGTAGACAGGCATTGTCGGCTGGGAAGTTTCAAGACAAACGGCAATCCCGCCCGGTTTCAAAACCCTGTTCATTTCTTTTAGAACATGCAGATAATCCGGTACATTCCTTAACCCGAAGCCGATCGTAACATAGTCGAAAGTATTATTATCAAATGGGAGTTCCATCGCATTTCCATGGATAAGTTCAATTTGGGGGATGTCCTTTACTTTTTCTTTGCCTATTTGAAGCATATTTTTACTGAAGTCGAGTCCCACAACCCTGCCGTCTTTTCCGACTGCATCAGAAAGCGCTATGGTCCAATCAGCTGTTCCACAGCACACATCAAGTGCAGCAGACCCTTTTTTAACATCCATTTCCTTCATCGTATCTTTGCGCCACCGTTTATGCTGCTGAAAACTGATGACTGAATTCATTTGGTCATAATTATCCGAAATTTTTTCAAAGACTTTATGGACTCTCTGTTCCTTAGATTGCATAACTTATCCTTCCTCTGCATAAAGTTTCGAAATCGCTGAACGGCGATTAGTGATCTGGTTGATTCTTTCGAGGAGAAATTCATTAGGAACAGGGAACTTATGGACCAATTGATCTATTAATTCTTTTGTATGCTCAATGTATTTCTCGCAAATTCTAAGCAGCATCCTGTTCTGATCTGGAGAAAGCTCTTGATTTAGTTCGACTTTTGCAAAAGAGAATTTTTTCAGTCCTTCAAACAAGACGCTTGTTCCCTTTTGAATGAATTGTTCCTTTTCCTCGACCAATCTCTTTAAAAAGAGAAACTGTTCCCCGAGGCGTGCAATCACTTTCTCATTTTCATTGAAATAAGTGCAGAACTTTTCAAAAATGGATATTTCCACTTTCTTCAGACTCGCCATGAATGCTTCTATGTTTTGACTTTCTTTTTCATAAATCGCAATCTTATGTTCATTCACAAGCTTGATCCCTTGGGCAAGGGTTCTGACTAATGTGACGTTTTCGAGGTCAGCCAACAGCTTGTAATACAACCCGCTGAAGTAGTCTCCTGCAAGAACAGTAAGTTGACGCTCCTTCAATCGGTCTTCCTCATGATTATTTATTCTTTCATGGGTATCAAGGGCAATTTGAACAAGCATGGCTGTTGTCACATATTTTTCCACTTCATCAGTTCCCAGCTCTCCGTCTTGGATGCTTGAAAGAAAAAATAGGATGCGGTCTTCATCGATGACCGGATCTACTATAAATTGCTGAAGGTAGGAATGTGTCAATTTTTGTTGGATCTTTTCTTTTATCACAGCAACCTGCTGCATGCTTTGTTGCAAATTCATAACCCTGTATCCCCATTTCTCTGCAGAAAAATATCTTTTAGTATACGAATAAAACGATTATGTAGTAGTATGCCAGAAAATTTAAAAGTCTTAAATAACCAGCAGACCAAGTGTATAAGCCATTGATGATTATATCATAAAAAAGGAGCAACTAGCGAATATCCGCTATTTTTTAAGAAATGTACAGGAATTCATTCACTGTCGACTTCCCCGACATTCGTTATGATCTTCGCATTGCCGCGGATTTTGATGGCTGATGTATGTTCAGTGAATTGAGCTATCATGACTTCACCCTTATCGAGCTTTTCGGAGTGATGAAAGCGCGTATCCGTTCCTCTCGTCAATCCAATCACGCTTACTCCATCTTCCAATGCTTTTATCACAACATAGTCGCTCTGGTTATTGGCATTCTTCATCTTTCAATCATCCCTTCAATAAGAATAAGAGCCAACCCAATCCTGCAGCAATATCCCAAACTCTTCAACTAGCTTGTCAGGAGGCTGCTTACAGTTATTTTTGAGTCAGCTTCTTAATTTCATGTATTAAGATTTATGAATCAATGACAGGACTTCAGCCCTTGCAGTACGATCTTCTGCGAATGATCCCCTCACTGCAGTCGTAACGGTGCTTGAGCCTGGTTTTTGTACACCTCTCATCGTCATGCACATATGCTCAGCTTCCACCACTACCATAGCTCCATGCGGCTCCAGCTTTTCCATGATGGCCTCTGCTACTGTTGAAGTTATCCTTTCTTGCAGCTGAGGTCTTCTTGCAACAGTTTCCACAGCACGTGCGAGCTTGCTTAATCCAGTAACTTTTCCGTTTTTCGGAATATATGCAACATGCGCCTTTCCGTAAAAAGGAACAAGATGATGTTCACACATTGAGTAAAATGGGATGTCCTTTACAAGAACCAATTCTTCGTGGTCCTCCCCAAATACCGTTTCAAAATATTCTTTAGGATCCTTATTCAGTCCGCTGAATACTTCTTCATACATTTTCGCAACTCGTTTCGGCGTGTCCAATAGCCCTTCACGATTTGGATCTTCCCCAATGGCCTCTAATATCAAACGCACGGCCTCTTCAATCTGTGCGCGGTTCACTTCTCCCATGATGCTTCTTCCTCCTACACTTCTAGTGATTCCATTATGTTGATAACATGTTTTATATTAGCACAACCACCCCTCTACAGCAAAGGAGAGTGTTCTATCATAGAGTGTACCCGTAAATTGAAAAGAGGGCAGCCGTAATGGCTACCCTCTTCACTATGCATATTCGCATATGTACTTACTTAACAGCTTCTTTAAGCGCTTTACCTGGTTTGAAAGCAGGTACTTTGCTTGCTGCGATTTCGATTTCTTCACCAGTTTGTGGGTTGCGTCCTTTACGAGCCGCGCGCTCACGTACTTCGAAGTTTCCGAAACCAATAAGTTGTACTTTATCACCTTTTGCTAAAGCATCTTGAATAGATTCGAAAACAGCATCAACTGCTTTAGTAGCGTCCTTTTTAGAAAGCTCAGTTGCTTCTGCAACAGCATTGATTAATTCTGTCTTGTTCATGCCATTCACCTCCTCCCAAATTATGTTCTTACAGTTGTTTTCCTTATTAATTACATTTGTAAACATAATTGACGATTTCTATACATCAAAATGTGTAAAAACCGCATGAATCGTGGATGTATAAGGCATCAACAACAATTCTGTTAAAAGATTATCATAATAAATTTGCCTTAGCAAGAATAATTCGATAAATAATGGGAATCTTTTCTTTTTTGAAACATAAATGTAATAAGATATTCCTTTTTTCTCCTAAAAATAGACTTAAAAGGCAGAGTGTTTTTTGATGCTCTGCCTCTTCTGGATGGCTGTCACGCTCTGGATTTTGACGAATTATGTTTGCTTATCTCTAATTTTCCCAGTAATCGCGCTTTGGCTTCTAGCTCCCTCCAGAGAAACTGGCCATTTTGAATGGCCGGCAGTCGGCAGATATGTCTCCAGATGCCCATTGGTGCATATAAATTTAGTTTTAGCGCATAAACCACTTCGTCCGGCGCATAGCAGGGTTTTCTCGCGCATACAGCATAAAGCGTGGCGCATAGCTTGGATTTTTTCGCGCATAGACACTAGGGAGAGCTCATAATCACCTTGATCCTCTTGCTATTTTCCCTTTCCGTCTCTCTTCAGGAACAATTTTTCAGTTCAGGCACATCCAATTTGTACACCTTCACACCTGGAATGTAGAAAATTGTATGTATTTTTTAAAAAAATATCCAAAATAATAGATTCCATCTCTCCACAAAAATAAAGCCGAGCATCCAATTGGGTGCTCGGCAGTTATAACTTATAGGATAATGGCGATTAAACCGCCTGAACCTTCATTGATGATCCGTTCAAGAGTTTCTTTTAATTTATATCTTGCATTCTCAGGCATCAATGAAAGCTTCGCTTGAATTCCTTCTCTGACAATGGAGCTGAGGCTTCTTCCGAAAATATCGGAACTCCAGATAGAAAGTGGATCATCCTCAAAATCCTGCATTAAATAGCGGACCAGTTCTTCACTCTGCTTCTCAGTCCCGATGATCGGAGCAAATTCAGACTCGACATCGACTTTAATCATATGAATGGAAGGTGCCACCGCTTTCAGCCTTACACCAAATCTAGCCCCTTGACGAATGATTTCTGGTTCATCCAGGCTCATATCGGCCAGGGATGGGGCTGCAATGCCGTAGCCTGTTTGCTTCACCATCCTTAATGCATCCGCAACTTGATCATACTCTGCTTTGGCATGAGCAAAGTCCTGCATCAATTCCAGCAGGTGGTCCTTGCCTCGAATTTCAACCCCTACAATTTCCTTAAGGACCTCGTCATACAGTTCATCCGGGGCATATAAATCGATTTCTGCGACACCCTGCCCCATATCGATTCCCGCCAATCCTGCCCGGTCGATAAATTCGAAATCACTGAAGTATTGAACCACGCGGTCGACATCTCTCAAACGCTTGATGTCTTTAACTGTTTCCTTCACCGCTTCTTGGTAATTTTCACGCAGCCAATGATTTTCATTGAGCACCATGACCCAGCTCGGAAGATTGACATTGACTTCTAATACAGGGAATTCAAACAAAGCTTCCCTAAGGACATTCATTACATCATTCTCACGCATGCTTTCCACTGACATGGCAACAACCGGGATATCATATTTCTCTGCTAATTTGCTTCTCAAAGCATCAGTTTCAGGATGATGCGGTCTTGCGGAGTTGATGACCATAATGAACGGCTTGCCGACTTCCTTCAACTCCTCAATCACTCTCTCCTCCGCTTCTACATAATCATAGCGGGGAATTTCACCGATCGTGCCATCAGTTGTAATGACTACACCTATCGTTGAGTGTTCTTGAATGACCTTCCTTGTACCGATTTCGGCAGCCTCATGGAACGGAATCGGTTCTTCATACCATGGAGTATGGATCATTCTTGGTCCATTCTCATCTTCATAGCCTTTTGCCCCTGGAACTGTATAGCCTACACAGTCCACAAGGCGGATATTCACTTCAAGGCCTTCATCGACATGGACTGAAATGGCCTGATTTGGAACAAACTTTGGTTCTGTTGTCATAATGGTTTTTCCTGCTGCACTTTGAGGAAGCTCATCCTGTGCTCGAGCACGCTCCCCTTCATTTGAAATATTAGGAAGAACGACAAGCTCCATGAATTTTTTTATGAATGTTGATTTACCTGTTCGAACCGCCCCTACTACACCTAAATAAATATCACCGCCGGTTCTTTCGGCAATATCCTTGAAAATATCGACCTTTTCCAAGAGATTCCCTCCCATTCAATGAGTTCCGGGATATTTCATCCGTAACTATTAGTAGACACTATATATTTATGATGTTGTCCTATTCTGTTATGACTAAAATTTTCTTTTTCCCCCTTAAAATTGATAAATCATTGATACATTCCAAAAGAAAAGAATAAAAAAAGACCCTTCTTCAACAATATATTGTGCTGAAGAAGGGTTATGCCTATTTTGTCATGAAAACAGGCTCATTATTTTGATCTACTGTATACGGCATTGAATATGCCGGCACAAAGTCAGAGTCCTCAACCAGAATTGACCTGATATCATCTCCTGGTTTGAATTCGGTTTTCTTATGCTTTTTTAATGCTTCGTAAAGGTCGCTTCGATAGTCGACAAATACGTCTCCTGCCCCGTTCAGAACAAATGATAAATTTTTTTGTGAATAGGGAGAGACTGCATAAGGTTCTTCCTTATACCCAATCCTTTTATAGTCAATGGAATACACATTATCAGCCAATTCCGACTTAAAAGGAGGATAGTCAAGGGCTTGCATCCTGATTTTCATATCCCGGATTTTATCAGCCATTCTCAAATCAAAGATTTTTACGGTTGGATTTTTTTCAACGTCTACCAGGACATATTGAAAGATCCCGCCGCTTTCGAATGCATTACCAGGCGGTTCAGCCATATATTTAGGAGTTATCCGCTGAAAATCAATTGGATATTTTTCGAATATTGGCGTTTTTTGATCCCGTGTTTTAATAGGCAGGATTCCACCGTTTGCTGCTTTAAATTGATCAACAGCAGACTGCACCGATTGGATCTGTTCTTTATATGGGATCTTATTTTGAGCCAATTCATCCTGTGGATACATGCATCCACTTAGTGAAAAAATGAGCATCATCAGAAAGGATGCTTTAAAAAAGGCTTTCAAAGTATCTTTCTCCTTTCATTTTTGCTGTGGCAGCTAGCTATTTGGACTTGAAAATACGACATAGACCATCAAAAGTCCGCTTAAAATTAAAAATATGTATGCAAAAAAGGCTATGATAAATTTCACTGGTTTCATTTTTATTTTATATCTGCTTAAATAAATCGTCAGTATCGATAAAATCATCAGACCCATAGAAGCAAAGGATATCCACATTTTCAACATACCAGGAGACATGTCCACCCCTCCTTTAACAAAGGCTCTTTTCACATAGTTTGCTGCTTTAGACATTCAAATAGAATAGCTTATGTAATCTAAGTAGAAAATTTCATCTAAAAAGAGCCTGGACACTCTATTTCAACGCGCCAAACAGCTATTTTTACGTTAAAATCGGCATTAAGATTTTAACAATAATGTATACAAAAATAGCATAACTAATAACCGGTAGTAATTATACCACATGAAATCCATGGGAATTATGTATATTTATTTAAATCGTAATCGTTTTCACAAAAAAATTGGACAAAGAAAAACTGAAGCAGGTGTTTCCTGCCTCAGTTTTACTGACGATGCGCCATCCCCGGCTTTAAAGCGTTTATTCTTCATCTATATCCTATGCTGAAACATTCAGCATGCATCAATAAATGCCTATTCTTCGAATAATCTTTCGCCTAAAATATTGACTAAATCGTCCATTTCATTCGTTTTTCCCCTTGCCATCAAGCGGTCGACAGCATCTTTAGGGTTTACTTCGTTGACTAAAATGTTGTATAAGGCATCTGTAATCGGCATATTCACATCATATTTTTTAGAAAGCTGATAAGCAGCCTTCGTCGTTCTGACGCCTTCTACCACCATTCCCATACTTGACAGGACATCATCCAGCTTCATTCCTTTTCCAAGCATGTTCCCAGCACGCCAGTTTCTGGAATGGACGCTTGTACATGTGACAATTAAATCACCAATTCCCGCTAGTCCTGAGAACGTCAATGGATTTGCCCCCATCTTAGTGCCAAGGCGGGCAATTTCAGCCAATCCCCTTGTAATCAAAGCTGCTTTTGCATTATCTCCATAGCCAAGACCATCCGCAATACCCGCAGCAAGAGCAATGATATTCTTCAACGCTCCTCCGATTTCAACTCCAATGATATCAGTATTGGTGTAGACCCGGAAATTTTGATTCATGAAAAGATCCTGGACTCTTTTGGCAGCTTCCATATTAAGGGAAGACACGGTCACTGTCGTCGGGTGTCTGAGACTCACCTCTTCTGCATGGCTTGGACCTGATAAAACAACGATGTCCTCAACAAGCGATTCAGGCATTTCATCCTCAATCATCTCAGAAATCCTCAAATGGGTATCAGGCTCAATCCCTTTACTCACATGCACAATTGTAAAAGGTGAATGTGCAAATCCTTTGATCTTATTCAATACTTCCCGGATGGCTTTTGTCGGCACAGCCAGGATGATGGTTTTTACAGAATCAAGGGACTCTTCCAATTGGCTATACCCTTGAATGCCGTCCGGCAGTAGAATGCCTGGAAGATATTTTTCATTTTTCTTCTCTTCATTGATTCTCTGAATATGATCGGCATTATGTCCCCAAAGACGGACATCATGTCCATTATCAGCAAGTACCATTGCAAGGGCCGTCCCCCAGCTTCCTGCACCGAGGACAGCAATTTTTTCTGAGTGCTTCACCATCTTCACCTACTTTTTATTAATTCCTGGATCTTGAAATAATCCGGATAGGCGTACCTTCAAAACCAAAGGCTTCCCTGATCCTATTTTCTAAAAATCTCTGATAGGAGAAATGCATCAGTTCCGGTTCGTTGACAAAGACCACAAAAGTCGGCGGTTTAACAGCCACTTGGGTCGCATAATAAACTCTTAAACGCTTGCCTTTATCTGTCGGCGTCGGGTTCGTTGCGATAGCATCCATGATGACCTCATTCAGAATGCTGGATTGAACGCGTAAAGAATGATTTTCGCTTGCCATATCAATCATCGGCATAAGTGTATGAACCCTTTTCTTCGTTTTAGCTGATAAGAAAACTACTGGAGCATAGCTCAAGAATTGGAAATGTTCCCTGATATTCTGCTCGAAAAGTTTCATAGTCTTTTCATCTTTTTCAACGGCATCCCATTTATTCACAACGATGATTACCGCTCTGCCAGATTCATGGGCATATCCAGCGATCCGCTTGTCCTGTTCGCGGATCCCTTCTTCCCCATTCAGGACAACAAGGACGACATCAGATCTTTCTATAGCCCGCAATGCACGAAGCACACTGTATTTTTCAGTGCTTTCATACACCTTCCCTTTTTTTCTCATTCCAGCTGTATCAATTACAACATATTCTTGTTCATCAAAAGTAAAGACAGAGTCTATCGCATCCCTTGTCGTTCCTTCGATATCACTCACAATGACACGGTCTTCGCCAATGAGTGCATTGAATAAAGAGGATTTCCCTACATTAGGTCGGCCAATCAAACTAAACTTTATAACGTTTTCGCCATATTGGTCCCCTTCATCACTTGGGAAGAATTTAGCGGCTTCATCCAGCAAATCTCCCAGGCCTAAGCCATGTGACCCCGAGATTGGATATGGTTCGCCAAATCCCAATGCATAAAAATCATAAATCATTTCTTTCATATCAGGGTTGTCTATTTTATTCACGGCTAAGACAACCGGTTTTTTTGTTTTATAAAGAATTTTTGCAACCTCTTCATCCGCAGAGGTGACACCTTCACGGCCATTGACTAAAAAGATGATGACGTCCGCTTCATCAATAGCAATTTCCGCTTGATGCCTGATTTGTTCCATAAAAGGCGCATCGCTTATTTCGATGCCTCCTGTATCAATAATATTAAATTCATGAGTAAGCCATTCTGCACTGCTATAAATACGGTCTCTCGTAACTCCTGGAATATCTTCGACGATGGAAATCCTCTCGCCGACTATTCGGTTGAAAATAGTTGATTTACCTACATTAGGGCGACCGACTATGGCAACAACTGGTTTTGTCATGATTTTCACCCTTTCTTTAGCGACATTTAAGTACATATCTTTTTTTTATCATAAACATTCAGGATAAAGAAAACCCTTCTCTTTAGAAGGGTCTAACTTATATATATTATCAATAATCTCCCCGCTAGGCAATAAGAATCCGTATTTAGCCCTGTTTTCCCTTCCCGATATTTTGTTTGGCTTCAAAGTATCCAGAGATGACTTTCATTCCTTCGATGGCCAGAAAAATGGTGCTTACATAAGCTGCGACATCCAGTATTTCAGGCGAGCCTATCGGCATATTCATTCCCCATTGATTTAAAAGGATAGCAGTGGCGGCATGCCCAAAAAACAGGCCAAGGTATAATGACAGCATGCTCTTCTTTAAATCGCCTGGAGTCATCATTTGAATGAGAAAAAATAGGAATAGTGAAAGCATCCATTTGGGGTCAAAGATCACCCACACCGGATCGAATATTTTCATCAGCATGAACCCGCCTGTACCTGCGCAGATGGTAAGGCTGTATATAAGCAATTTCAATTTTTCAAGCAGGGAATAAGAAGTAAGTTCTATCATACAAAACAGAAAGATGACAATGGCAGCAACTTGGATTGAAAGAGTTGAAATGTCAATCACATATGGATATACCGCAATTGTACCAAGGCTTAAAATTGACAAGGAAAACCTTCTTGGTGCATGCTTCTCCATAAAAAAAGTACTCCATATCCAAACAATCCATAATAGCCACAAAAAATAAACCCCTTCCATCCATAATCCACCATCCTTTCAGTACCATTATGGTAAAGAAAAGAAAAGTTTATCCATGAATAGAGATTATTTGTTAGGAAAAGTTACTCATAGGAGGTGCAGCATGGGAAAAGACAGACAAGAAAAGAAATTAAAAGCAGGCAAGACCGTGGAATCAGATCGTGATCAGGCTCTACATTATAAAGGTTCTTCCAAACTAGAAGGCCCGGAAGAAGCAAGAAACAGGCAGCGCGGCTGATTTGGGCATACAAAAAGGAGGTCGTTTTCTTTCAAGACGACCTCCTTTAATTATGTTCTTTGACTATATTTTTTTGTATCAATTCCACGCTGCTTTAAAAAGTGGAATGAGTCCCCTGAAATCATAACCGGGGCCATTTGCAGTTCTTGGATTGTCGGACGGCCAAGCGCACACATCATGACCTTCATATCTTCCTTCAGTTCAGAGATTTCAGAGATTAAAGCATCCAAACCATCCTGCATTAAGGTTTTTAACAATGGGCCGGCCATCCCGGCAGCAGAAGCCCCAAGGCTAATTGCTTTCAATATGTCATCAGCGCCCTTGATGCCTCCTGAGGCTAACACAGGTATAGAAGGCGCCCCATGAGTAATTTCAACTACAGAAACAGCAGTAGGGATCCCCCATTCATTAAAATATTCCAATATTCTTTTCCTTCTGGAATTTTCAATTTCAGCAAAATTCGTCCCGCCATATCCGCCTGCATCAATCGCAAATGGTGACACAGAAGCCAATTTTTTTGCAGTTTCCATACTAATGCCAGCACCAGTTTCCTTTATAATCACTGGAACGCCGACAGAACTTATAATGGCATGAATCCTCTCCAAGGCCCCTTTAAAGTCTCTGTCGCCTTCAGGCATGGTTAATTCCTGAATCACATTCAAATGAATTTGCAGAACATCAGCCCTGAGCATTTCAACTGCTTCTTTCGCTTGGTCAACCGTTGCCTCACTTCCTAAGTTGGCAAAGACAATACCATCTGGATTCACTTTTCGAACAATCTCGAAAGAAGGTCTTTCTGATTTGTCTTTTATGGCTCCCATCTGAGAGCCTACAGCCATGGCAGTATTTGTTTCCCGCGCAGCAATGGCGATCTGTTCATTGATTTCCTGTGTTTTAGCCCCGCCACCACCAGTCATGGCATTAATAAAAAGAGGCGAACTTAAATAAAGTTCGCCTATGACCGTATTTAAGGTGACGTCATCCAATGAAAGATCAGGAAGGCTCTGATGTACAAAGTGTATATCAGCAAATCCTGCCTGACCATTATTTCCTGTTGTAAGTGCATATTTTATATGCTCCAGTTTGCGCTTAGCCCTTGTCAATTCACATCACCATTATTTTAAGTCTTTTAGTTTATCTCCAATCATTTCACCGAGCTGGAAACCTGTGTTTTCTTCAGGCAATTCATACTTTTCCTCAAAATCCGCCTTATCTTCAAATTCTTTCATGCTTAATGAAAGACGCTGATCCGCTTCGTTAACATCAAGGACTTTAACATCAACTTCCTGTCCTTCCGTAAGGACTTCATGCGGAGTACCAATATGTTTGTGGGAAATTTGTGAAATATGAACGAGACCTTCTACACCAGGGAAGACTTCCACAAAAGCACCGTATGAAACGATTCTTTTAACAGTACCTTTCAGTACCTGACCCCTTGGTGCTTTTTCACTTAGATTTGACCATGGTCCAGGCTGTGTTTCTTTGATGGATAGGGAAATCCTCTCATTATCGCGGTCAACAGAAAGAATTTTTACTTTTACAGTATCCCCTTCAGAAACAACATCAGACGGTTTTTCCACATGCTCATAAGATAATTGGGAAATGTGAACAAGACCATCAATTCCACCAATATCTACAAAAGCGCCGAAATCCGTTAAACGCTGAACCTTTCCTTCAATAATCTGCCCCGTTTCCAGTTTTTCAAGCAGGCCTTTTTTCTTCTCTTCTTTTTCTCCTTGAATAACAGCACGATGAGATAAAATCAGTCGATTTTTCTCTTCATCAAGTTCAACAATCTTAAATGTCAGTGTCTTGCCTTTATAGTCTGTAAAATCTTCAACGAAATGGTCTTCTACCAAGGAAGCGGGCACAAACCCTCTTACTCCTAGATCGACAACCAAACCGCCTTTTACGACTTCCTTGACCTCTGCTTCAAATACTTTTCCTTCTTCGAAGCGCTGCTTCATTTCATCCCAAGCCTTTTCAGCGTCTACTTTACGCTTAGAAAGGACTAATAGTTCTTCTTCGACTTTAGTCACGATTAAATCCAGCTCATCGCCTTCATTGACAACATCGGAAGCTTTTTCCACATGAAGACTCGACAATTCGCTGATCGGAACAATTCCATCCAGTTTACTGCCTGAGATATCAACAAGAACTTGTTTCTCTTCGACCTTTGTTACAGTGCCTTTTACTTTATCACCTTCTGCAAAGGATCTTACTTCAACTTGATTCATGTCATCTGCCATATGTACTCCTCCTTAGTCCAACTGCTGAAATATGCAAAGGTAATGATGATGAATAGGCTGCTTATCGTGTCCGATGACACAACGTTTGTAGCATCGGCCTAATTAACCATCTTTATCGATAATGCAAAAATCGCATTATTCTAAAAAATAATACCTACTATAAAGGTCTAACAAATAAAGACATTTGTCAAGTAATGACGCTTATTATTGATGTTTTTCTATCAATTCATTTATATGGGCCATTATGACTTCCGTCACGATATCAGCCGACTTTTTTGCTTCCCTTAATTCTGTCATGTCAATCGGCTGCCCAAATACCACTTTCAGCTTTCGGAATGCTTTATAAGGACCAATGATGGCACAAGGTATAATATACGCTTCAGATCTTGAAGCAAAGAATCCGGCTCCAGCAAGACCTTTTCCCAATTTACCATCTTTACTTCTTGTACCCTCTGGAAATAATCCTAAAACCTTCCCCTCTTTTAAAACGGCTAAACCTTTACGAAGTGCTTCCCGGTCGCTCATTCCCCTCTTGACAGGAAAAGCATTCAAATTCCCTACAGCCTTTCCCAATACGGGTACCTTAAACAATTCCTCTTTTGCCATAAAGCTGACCGGGCGGGGTGTACAAATTCCCACTACAGGCGGGTCAAAGTTATGAATGTGGTTTGTGCAGAGCAGAACTCCCCCTTCTTTCGGAAAATTCTCTGCACCAATAACTTCAATTTTGTATAGGGGTTTGAAGACCGAGCTTACCACCCCTTTGGCAAAATCGTAAAACGTCACCATCATCCAATCCTTTCTTGTGCCAAATCTGTAATTTTTTCAACTACCTGTCCAATGGACAATGAAGTTGTATCGATTACCACAGCGTCATCGGCTTTTTTCAAAGGAGCAACTTCACGTTCCGAATCCAGCTGATCGCGCTTTTCAATTTCCTGCATCAAAGTGTTAAGGTCGGAATCAAAGCCTTTCGCTTGATTTTCTTCATGGCGGCGCTTTGCTCGTTCCTCTACGCTCGCAAGTAAGAATACCTTCAATTCCGCTTTCGGAAGGACATGAGTTCCAATATCCCTTCCGTCCATCACTACTCCGCCTTCTGTTGCGAAATCTTGCTGCCTTCTGACCATTTCACTCCGGACGCCACCATGCTTGGCAACGATGGACACTTGATTGGTCACGTCGGAAAATCGGATTTCTTTCGTGACATCTTGGGAATCGATAAAAACAAGCTGTCCATTTTCTCCCGGCTTCAAAGAAATCTCTATCTTGCCCAGTGCTTCCACCAGCGCTTTTTCATCCATCAAATCAATTTGATTCTGCAATGCATGATAGGTAAGTGCACGATACATGGCACCAGTATCTATATAAATATAAGAAAAATTCTCTGCAACAATCTTTGCGACTGTACTTTTGCCAGCAGCAGCTGGTCCATCAATAGCGATACTAATTTTTTTCTCCATAAAATCCACCTATTCTTTTCATTAACTTCACTAATTAACCAACCATTATTTTATCATAAAACGCAAAAAAATCATTTTCTATTTAAAAAAAGCAGGGTATTTACCTGCTTTGCGGCTCGAGAACATCCAAAATCTCGCTGTATTTCATTTTTTCCACTCCCTCATACAGGAGCAGCCTGTTCATTTGCGGCAGCCAATTATAATGATGCAGGAATAATTGCGCAGCAAGCAATCCAATTAGTTGGATGATAGTTAATTTAATGATCCATCTTTCAACCATTTCCATTTTTCCCACTCCATTCTTTCATTAGTATGGAAGGGAAAATGGGTATTATTCACATTTATCCATCTATTTAGGCTGGATTTAATTCATTACACGCTTTCTTTTCATGATGAGCTGCCTGTCAAAGCAGAATCTGAATAAGAGCTGCTGATGAAGATTTTCAATATCAGTAAATTGTATGGAAGCTATCTGGAGTCTGTTATTTTCCCAGACCCTCGATACTTTTGCATCAAGATTCAGATAGTGGTATTCGCCTGTCTGCATCGGTAAAACCAATAAAACCTTGCCGGTCATTCCTTTTTTCACATTGTGTCCTTGAGGAAGCAAGACTGCACATCCACCTGCAGAAATATCTTCTGTAATCGAGGAAAGAACCACTTCTTGACCATCGAGCTTCAATTCAAGATTGACATCCACAGAAGTTTCCACCCTGACATATTGCCGTCTTTGCACCTTTATGATTTCTTCCGGACCAGGATAATGCAGAATGATCATCGGCAGATTCTTTTTCGCCCTTCCAAGAACTTCGGTTTCAAATTGGTAAACCGCATTATCCTCCAGAATGTAGCTGGCGCTTAATTGCATTCCATCCAACAAAAATGCTGTTCTATCTGTATCAATATTCACAGGGTAATCGATATAAATCCTTGTCCCTTGAATATCGTGGACCTTGCATTTATATTTTTCCTTCTGCCCATCCCGCAATGGTTCCAAGTTCAATACTGCCCCAATGTTTATCATATCGCTCCCCCTTCCAGCAAAACTATAAAATAAGCTATTTTTTCCATTATTGCATGGATTCCGCAAACTTTCTATAGTTTTTTGGCCGGGTATTTTCGAGCACCATATAAAAAAGAAAGGGGTTTTCCCCCTTTCTTTATCAGACCCCTTTTTTTACTATATCTTCATAGATCGGTTCAGCATTTTGTAATTTTTCTACTTTTTCCTCCGTACCGCTGCTGGCGTTGATGAAAATTCGGTACGTGTCATGGCCGAGAGTACCCATGAATTCATAACAGAGTACTTCTTCCCCAAGCTCATTGATAATGATGGCTCTCCGCTGTTCCATTACTTTCAATTTAGGATTTAAGTAGCCTTTCGCATCTTTAAGAGAAATTCCAGCTTCGGGTATATTCCTCGTATGATGGCTTTGAAGGAAATCCTGGGCTGCAAAACCTACGATTTGGCCATTATCAAGTGCTACTTTCATTTTGATTGCATCAGGATAAATTCTCACACCTTTGACGGTTTGGACAAAAGAGAATACTCCTACCGAATCATATTGAGAGCTTTCAAACAGCTCCAGGTCTTTATAATTATTTTTCTTGAGAAAGTCTGCCGCTTTATTTGAGGCATCGTTCAAGCTGATTTTAACGTCTTTGATGTCCCTGTTTTGTATAAGATAGATTGGATATCCGCCTTTTTTGGTGATATCAAGGCTCGCTTCCTGGCCTTTGGCATTTTTGAGCAGCACACTATAAAATCCATAGCTTGAGCCCTTTCCATTCTCTGTTACCTTTACATTTTTTGTATTAGGCATCTGCGTATAGCGGCGGGCTATTTCTACAGCTTGCTTTTTAGTTATTTCTTTCCCATTTAAATATTTATAATTTTCATCCCTGCTTTGATAACTGACAAAGGACGGACCGCCGATATTTGATTCTTCATATCCTTGCACTTTTTTCTCTACTGTTTTGAACCCATCAATAATCGTATTGTCAGCATTTTCCCTTCCATTAGCCAATGCCATTTCGACATCCATCCAACGCAGGTTATTTTTCAATACAAGATGCTGAACCCTTCTCAGCTCGCCCTGAATATCTTCACTTTGCTTATAAAGGTTTTGAAGCTGGGCATATTCGTCCTTTGTGAGCGGTTTTTTATCTAAATCCCTTATAGCCGTCCGATAACTGAATCCACCAATATTGGAGAGAAATTCTTCCGTTTTATTGAAAGGAAGCAGTGTAAGCGGCAGCTGGCCAACATCGCCATGCGCTTCAGACGTCAGCCTCCATACATCTGCTAATGCAGGAGAAAGTGATTTCCTTGAATTCATGGCCAAAGTGGTCCCGATTTTATCATGAAGAAGATCCATTTGATATGTCAAATCATGAAACGCCCGTTGATAGTTATTTTCCGCATTGATAAGGATCGCGTTCTTTTCTTGGTGTTCTTGATACCCCCAATAAGCGGAACCAATGACGGCAATGGCTAAGACTGTTATTAATATCGTTCTGATCATTATGTTTCACCTCACTATTTACAGAAGATGTGTTTCCCTATTTGTTTGATTTGCGGCCTTGACCAAATCCAATCGCTTGTCGCTGTTGCAGGGTTGAAATAGTAGAGCGCACTTCCAGAAGGATCCCATCCGTTAATTGCATCTATTACTGCTTTTTTCGAAGTTTCATTGGGAGTCAGCCATATTTGCCCATCGGCTACAGCTGTGAATGCCCCTGGTTCAAAAATAACCCCTGAGACCGTGTTAGGGAACGACGGAGAGTCTATACGGTTCAAAATGACAGCAGCCACAGCCACCTGTCCTTCATAGGGCTCACCCCTTGATTCTCCATAAACCGCGTTGGCGAGCAATTGGATGTCATTTTGCGAATAGCCATTTGGAGTATTGACTGCCGTAGGCTTATTTTTAGACGCCGTTCCTTTTGGTGCAGCCTTCTTCCCTCCGGCAGTTTGCTTGTTGGCATCCACCCCGCCGTAATACGTAAACTTATTTCCTTTATTAACCTGGTTCTTCACAAATTCCTTATTGTATTTTGATGCTTTCACTAATTTTTGCTTTGCTTCCGCTCCAGCTAACCCATCGATGGGAAGGCCAAATTCGCTTTGGAAATTCCTTAACGCCCAATAGGTGCCCCATCCGAACACACCATCAATTTTCCCTTTGTAATACCCTATGTATTGCAAACGGGCTTGCAGCTCAATCACATCATCACCTACAGCGCCTCTTTGGATGACCTGATTAGTAAAAGCTTTTGCAGAATGGGTATTGGCCGCGACGGGGAAAGTCAATATGCAAAAAGCTATGCAGACGAATAGTTTCTTTGAAATAGTGCCATTTTTCATTTTGCCTGAACCTCCAAATGATGTATTAGCATTAAATGTAGTTTCTGTTCTTGAAGGTATTTTATACAAAAAAAGAACCACTCTTAAAGAGCGGTCCCATTCCGTTGATGATGTTCTATTGTCAGTTCCTTTGCCTGCCTTACTTTGCGAAGCCCCAGCCACCACAAAAACAGCATGAATGGAATCATATAATAAATCCAGCTTCGCTCAGTCAGAATGATAAAGTCGTATAAGCCATGAAGTAGAAAAGGAACAAAAAAGGATAGAAAAATCCACTTTTTCTTTTTATCCTGTGAAGAAAATTTAGCTTTTCCTAAATAAAATCCCATGATCACCCCAAAAAGGGCATGGCTGGAGACAGGAAGAACCGCCCTTCCAAGCGCGTGCTCTACACCATTCGCAAACAAATATAAAATATTTTCAACAGTGGCAAAGCCCAAAGAAACGCTTGCCCCGTAAACAATTCCATCATAGGGCTCATTAAAATCCCCATGCTGGTAGATCGTAAAAATCAAAATGAACCATTTGAAAAATTCTTCCATCAATGCAGCTGAAAGAAACGCCTTAGACCAATTAAAATGAAAAACGTTTTCCACACTGAAAACATATTGAACGAACATTATTGGGAAAGTAAGGACAGCCCCATATAAAAATGCCTTAAAGACCATCAAAACAGGTTCGGATTCGTATTGATCCTTCAAATAAAAATAACTTAAAATTGCCAGACCGGGCGCGATTCCAGCTGATAAAACCATCAGCATAGCATTGTCCTCTTTTCATTCTGTTTCCTTAATCGTATCATGTAATATGAGGGATGAAAATAGATTTTCACAACCGGTCAGCTGAATACCGGAAAGCTCTTATTGGAGGTAGACTTCTATGAAGAAAAAAATACTTGTCATACACACCGGCGGGACAATTTCCATGATGGAAGACCCCACAGGTTCAGTCATTCCAGGTTCCGAGAATCCTCTTGTAGCCCAAACAAGCCAATTGGAGAGCATGGCTGAGCTTTATGTTATTGAGCCATTCCATCTTCCATCTCCGCATGTTACACCAAGAGAGATGATGGAACTAAAACTGATAATAGAAAATGAGTATTCTTCACACGGTGTTGAGGGAGTGGTGATTACCCACGGTACCGACACACTCGAAGAAACAGCTTACTTTTTAGACCTTACTGTTAAAGCTCCCATTCCAATTGTCGTTACAGGAGCAATGAGATCGAGCAATGAAATCGGAGCAGACGGTTTATATAACTTAATGTCATCCATCAGGGTTGCATCTAGTGAAGATGCAATCGATAAAGGTGTACTTGTTGTGTTGAATGATGAAATTCACACCGCTAAAAATGTAACGAAGACACATACAAGCAACGTTTCCACTTTTCAAAGTCCACAGTACGGTCCAATTGGCATTGTTACGAAAAGAGGAGTTGTTTTCCATCATTCTCCTACCTATAAAGAATGCTACAATATAAATGGCATCTCCAACAAAGTAAGTTTGATCAAGGCATATGCAGGACTTGATTCATCTTTATTCCATGCCATTAAAGAGCTTGATTACGATGGAGTTGTAGTGGAAGCGTTAGGCCAAGGAAATCTTCCTCCTGCCTCGGTGGAGGGAATCAAGGCATTAATAGAGAAAAATATCCCTGTTGTGCTTGTGTCTCGATGCTTCAATGGAATCGCTCAGGATATTTATGGATATGAAGGCGGCGGGAAGGATCTAAGGGATCACGGAGTCATCTTTTCCAATGGACTCAACGGGCAAAAAGCAAGATTGAAGCTCTTAATTGCTTTATCACACACGAAGGATATTGAAGAAATACGAGATATATTTACTCACTAAAAAGAATGGGCTGAAAATCAGCCCATTCTTTATTTTTCTCTATCCATGATTGTTTCTGCAATGCTCCTGCCATGGAAACGTCCATTTTCAATGAAGATTTCGTTCGCATTATTTCCGGCAGCCAATACTCCCGCAATGAAAATCCCTTTAACATTCGTTTCCATTGTTGCCTCATCATAATCCGGACGTCCTGATTCCTTATTGATATGGACACCCATAGCTGAGATAAAGCTGTGATCAGGATGATACCCGGTCATTGCGAACACAAAGTCATTCTTTATTTCTCTTCTTATTCCATCCACAGAATAAATCACTGAATGAGGTTTTATTTCAATGATTTCAGCATTGAATTCCATTTTGATTTGTTCGTTCCTCGCCAATGCATCAAATTCAGGCAAGATCCACGGCTTGACACTTTTAGAATATTCGCTTCCCCTATATAAAGACGTAACCCTGGCTCCTGCCTTATTTAGTTCCAGTGCTGCGTCCACTGCAGAGTTTTTTCCGCCGATGACAACCACATCTGTGTCAAAGAAAGGATGAGGTTCTTTAAAGTAGTGAAAAACCTTTTCGAGATTTTCCCCAGGAATATTCATCATGTTTGGATGGTCATAATATCCTGTTGCCACCACTACGTATGATGTCCGATATTGATCTTTGTTTGTTTTGACAATGAACGTCCCGTCTGATTGCTTATCAACAAGCAGAACCTGCTCAAAGCGATTGATTCTTAATTCCTTCCTCTTCGCTACTTCCCTGTAATAAGTAAGCGCCTGATTCCGTTTTGGCTTCCGCTCTTCTGTAATAAAAGCTACATCGCCAATTTCAAGCTTCTCACTGGAACTGAAGAAGGTTTGATGAGTTGGGTAGTTATATATCGCATTTACAATATTCCCTTTTTCAATCACTAATGGATTCTTCCCGATATTCTGCAGTTCAATTGCTGCAGATAATCCGCAGGGTCCTCCACCAATGATGATGCAGTCTTCAAAATTCATTCCATTCACTCCTCGTAACACACACATCTTATCTAATAGCCTTCCATTGCAAGGCATAAACGTTTCTTTATAAAATCTGCCACTATCATATGATAGTGAATAATTCATTGTGTTGCAAAGGATAAGCACGGTGATCAATTTTAGTTCATGGATTTTTTTCAACTAAAAAAAGCAGAAATGAGTCAGATTTGATCTGATCATTTCTGCTTTTTGCTATAGCTTAGATCCAGCCTCTGAATTTACATGCCTCTGCCATTTTTCTTACACCAACCATATAGGCGGCTAATCGCATATCAACGCGTCTTGTTTGGGCAGTGTTGTAGATATTCTCGAAAGAGTTGACAAGAATCTTCTCAAGCTTTTCTTCTACTTCTTCTTCTGTCCAATAGTAGCCTTGATTATTTTGAACCCACTCAAAGTAAGAGACCGTTACTCCACCTGCTGAAGCAAGGACATCAGGCACGAGCAAGATGCCGCGCTCCGATAGGATCTTAGTCGCTTCAAGCGTGGTTGGGCCGTTTGCCGCTTCGACAACAATGCTCGCTTTAATATTATGGGCGTTTTCTTCAGTAATTTGATTTTCAATTGCTGCCGGAACAAGGATATCACAATCAAGTTCAAGCAGTTCTTTATTTGTAATTGTATTTTTAAACAGTTTTGTTACTGTTCCAAAACTGTCGCGTCGGTCTAATAAGTAATCAATATCCAAACCGTTTGGATCGTAAAGTGCGCCGTAAGCATCAGAAATACCGACAACTTTAGCACCTGCATCATGCATGAATTTAGATAGGAAACTACCCGCATTTCCGAAGCCTTGTACAACTACACGGGCTCCTTCAAGTTGAATTCCGCGTCTTTTCGCAGCTTCTCTGATACAGATTGTGACACCTTTTGCTGTGGCAGATTCCCGTCCATGAGAACCTCCAAGCACCAACGGCTTTCCTGTAATGAAACCAGGAGAATTAAACTCATCAATCCGGCTGTATTCATCCATCATCCAAGCCATGATTTGAGAGTTTGTAAACACATCAGGAGCAGGAATATCTTTATTTGGACCTACAATTTGGCTGATTGCACGCACATATCCGCGACTTAATCTTTCCAATTCCCTGAAGGACATGTCACGAGGATCGCAGATGATTCCGCCTTTACCTCCTCCATAAGGTAAATCAACAATTCCACATTTTAAACTCATCCAAATGGATAAAGCCTTGACTTCTTTTTCCGTAACATTTGGATGAAAACGGATTCCTCCCTTGGTAGGACCCACTGCATCATTATGCTGTGCACGGAAGCCAGTGAATACTTTCACTGCCCCATCATCCATTCGAACTGGAATTTTCACTGTCATCATTCGCAATGGCTCTTTCAATAATTCATAAACTTCTTCTGTATAGCCAAGCTTCTCCAAAGCGTTATGGATAACTGTCTGCGTTGATTTCAGTACATCGTGTTTATCCTCATTATGTGTGTTTTCAGCACCGTTTTCGGCTACCATTCTTGTAAACCCTCCTAGTTCGATCAATCCTATAAAATGGACCACTGTCCGTCTTTCATGACATAGTATACACCTTTGCCCTGTTTATGCAAAGTAGAAAAATATTTTTTTTTAGAAATATTGTAAGCGTTAACATTAACAGAAGATTCAAATAAAAAAAGAGCTCCTTTTTGAACTCTTTAATTATTCTAATATAATATTTTCATTTAAAATGGTGCTTAAGTATTTGAATTGCTTCATTTAGAATGATTGGCTTTCCATATTCATTTAGATATACGGAGGTTAATCTAGAAACGCAGCCGTATTCTTCACATAAAGCCCTCGCCATTTCCGCATCCGACGGTGAAATGCCCTCCAAGAGCAGATAATATGACTCGTTATGAAGGTAAACACTGCTTTTCCACACATTTTTTGGCTGGATTCTAATGCCATACGAAATGATTTCTTCTATTGTAGGGAAGGAATAGATAAATGTTATGGGTCTTACAGCTGTTTCATCAGTCTCTTCTTCCTCCAGATCATCTGATTCGTCTTCATATTCCTCATCATCTGACCATTCTTCGTAATAATCTTCGTCAAAAGCATCCAAAGTCAGGATCAACACAATTTCTTTTGAAGTCAAAGAAAAAATCTCTACTGACACCGCTCCAGCCAATTCAAGGTCATATTGGTTCTTGGCTTCTTCGAGCATTTCATCGAATAGTTCATGCCAAATGAGCGATTCTTTCCATAATTCATCCTTAAGAAATCCTTTGTCCGAAAGTTCATCAAATGTGATGGAAAATTTGATTTTATTTGTAGAGAGTCTCTCCGATTTCATTCTGCCCCGCCCCCTGAGTATGGCTCATAACACATACTATGTAGGGCGGAACTCGATGGTTCATTGTCTTTGCCCAATCATTCCATTTTGGATTTCAGCCAACTGTCCCATTCTTGCTTGTCTAATCCAAGTATATTCGCTTGGTATTGGTCAGATTTAGATTTTTCCATTCTATCGACTGCCGATCCCCCGATTCCAACATGCGTCCCGGGATAATCTTGGATTAATGTATCCACAAGCTTCAATGCTCTCGGCAAATTTTCCTTCATTGTACAAGACATAAAGAGAAATTTCGGATTGACTGTTTCCAGGACCTCAAAAAGATCCTCTTCCTTAATGCTGGATCCTAAATAGATGACATCAAACCCTTTTCTTCTCACAAACAAGGTAAAGATCAAGAGGCCCAATTCATGCCACTCTCCCGGGCTGCACACGGCCACTACCTTTGGCAGGATTCCATTATGGGGGAAGGAGTGCATCAATATTCCAATCCGCGACCTTAAGATAGAAGAAGCGAAATGTTCATGAGCTGTGGTGATTTTCCCTTTTTCCCACAAGTCCCCTATTCTGACCAGCAGTCCGGCAAGAATATCAATCAGCACTTTATCCATTGTATAGACAGCAAATGCCCGATTTATGAGTTCCTGCGCTCTTGTTTCATTAAAATTCATTAGCTCTCGCAATAGTTCTTCGGAAAGCTGATCTGAATTCAATGTCCCTTTGTCATCCATGTCCTGCTCATTTTCAATTTCATTTTTATCGAGCAGGGCGATTGCCTGGCTGATTGTGAACCCTTGATTCACTTTATTGACCAGCCATTTGAGTATTTTCACATGCTGCTCTGTATAGAGCCTATGACCGGATTCGTTCCGTACAGGAGCAATGATGTTATATCGCCTTTCCCACGCCCGGAGTGTACCAGCTTGAATTCCGAGCATTGTACAGACTGCTTTTATATTATATTTTCCGATATTTTGATTGCTCATAATCTTTCCCCCAGCCATTTTACAACAAATTCTTCCCTGATTATAAGGGAAGAATCATGTTGTGTAAACTTTGTATAGGTTATGGTCAATCACTGTAAACTTTAAACTCATTTCCATGACTAATGGTCAATAAGTGAGTTTCAGGTCTTGCACCAAGCCGCAATGGAATTGCCGTTGTCCCATACCCATTGCTGATCAACTGAGCAATTGGCCCCGCCTTCTTTAATGTACCTTTCTTATAAGGACTATATCCAAAGATATGAATTTGCCCGCCATGAGTGTGCCCGCTTAAAATCAATGAAATATTGTGTCCCGGATAATCCTTCATTTTATGTATGATCGCTGGATTATGGCTTGCAAGTATTCTAAATCCGGGCGAAGTGCATTGTCTGAGGGCTTCATCCAATCTTGCCTGGCGCTGGTTCAAGTCATCTATTCCAAGAAGGAAAAACTCTTTCCCCATACCAAATGATACGTAATCTGCTTCGTTCTTTAAAGGCTTGATGCCTTCTTCCTGTAAAAGCTTGTAGAATGATGCCTGGTCGACTTCATAATCATTATTTCCCCAGATAAAATAAGTGGGAGCAATTTTTTTTAGGAGTGCCAGGTTTTCTTTGATTCTTTTTAAAGGGACTCCTTTTTCGAGGAGATCCCCTCCTATCACAACAAGATCTGCTTTTGTTTGAACTCGTTCAATTATAGATGGGTGTATCGCCCTTCTATGGATATCAGATATAAAAAAAATATTCAATGGTTCAGCATTTATAGGGTATTCCGGAAAAGTGAGGGTTTGAAAAACAACCCTGTTTTGAAAAGCTTCCTGCAGCATATAGACCAATAAGATCAAACCTGCAGCAGCGATGATGCAGAGAAGATAAATCATGTGGACCTCCTTTAGGAAAAAAGAGCAAATTCTATTGAAATCATACCACAATCCAGAGATTTAAAGAAAAGAATACTAATGAAAAGCCCCCCATTGTAATATGGGAGGCCATGTTTAGTATATTTTTCAAATAAAATAATGAAGTCCTATTGTTGTTCGTGGATATTCAGAACCCTGAATCCGGATTTTTCTAATTTCGATATGAATTTTTCAATATTATTCTTCTTCTCGATTTTCAATACAATCCTGCGGACCAATTTATCCGTTTCATCAAAAGTTACAAGGGAAATGACAGATTCATGGAATTGCTGAATGATCTCTGCAAGCCTTGCAATTCTTCCTTCGGTTTCGACAGAAGTAAAGGCAATCCTCACTCCAGGCCGGTTTCCGCCAAAAGCACTTTGGAATTGATCCATTACATCAGATCTGGTGACAACACCTAAGAATTTTCGCTGTTCATCCACAACGGACAACAAAGGGAAATCCTTCAAGTCAAAGAGGGTAGCTTCAAACACTTCATCGCCCGTCAGAAACTTCTCTTGATGAGTAGCTATTTCTTTGACCTTCGTATTCTTTAAAAATTCTTCTTTTCCATGATTTGATTCAAAAAAGCTTTTATAAATAGTGAAGCGGGTAATCATTCCTTCGTATTTGTCCCCATTCAAGACAGGGATTCCATCCACTTGGCGGTCTTCCAATAAGGATAGGGCTTTTTCTGCTGTATCATCGCTTTGGATGACATAACTCTGATGTTTTGGAATCATGATACTCTTTACAAACATTGAATCACCTCTTCTAAAAATTAGACTGTGAAATTATATTTCAACATAACTCTTTAAATCCCTCTTTTTAAAGAAATATTCCTGAAATTAAACGAATGATTCAATAATTCCCCCCATAAAATGAAGGGATGAAAAGAAAGGAGGAGTATGTTTATGTCTTCAAGATATAAAAGCTATTCTCCCTATGTCAGTCCTTTTGATCCCTGCCCGCCAATCCGAGTAAAAACGTATTCTACACCCCCTAATTTATATATGGGATTCCAGCCGAATAACCTGCAGCAATTCACTCCTCAAGAAGCACTGCGGGCGGGAACATTATGGAAAGCTTTCTACGATCCGTACTACAGTCCATATGAAAGAGTAAAGGGGGATGACCCTCAGTGAAACAGCTTCCCGAGGAATACTACACAAAGCTTGAAGAGCTTCAAGCAGTGGATTTTGTCATCGTAGAATTGACCCTTTACCTCGACACGCATCCGGACGATTATGAAGCCATCCAACAGTACAATAACTTTGTTAAGGAACGAAAGCACCTGAAAAAGGAATTTGAGAAGCAGTTTGGCGCATTGACTAATTTCGGCTACAGCTATTCACATTATCCCTGGGAGTGGAAAGAAGCGCCATGGCCATGGCAAGTATGATGAAAGGAGGGCTTCTCACATGTGGGTTTATGAAAAAAAGCTGCAATATCCAGTAAAAGTTTCATCCTGCAACCCCAAATTAGCAAAATTCCTCATTGAACAATACGGGGGGGCAGATGGAGAGTTGGCGGCAGCTCTCAGATATTTGAACCAGCGGTATTCCATTCCTGATAAAGTCATTGGACTCTTGACCGACATCGGAACGGAAGAATTCGCCCATTTGGAAATGATTGCCACGATGGTATTTAAGCTTACAAAGGATGCAACTCCTGATCAAATGAAAGAAGCAGGATTGGCAGCGCATTATGCCAATCATGATAATGCACTTTATTATGAAAGTGCTGCCGGCGTTCCATGGACAGCATCTTATATAGCCGCTAAAGGCGATCCCATTGCAGATTTATATGAAGATATCGCTGCAGAGGAAAAAGCGAGGGCAACCTATCAATGGATCATTAACTTGAGCGACGACGTTGATTTAAATGACAGCCTTCGTTTTTTGCGTGAGCGGGAAATTATCCATTCTCAACGATTCAGGGAAGCCGTAGAAATCCTGAAGGAAGAAAGAGATAGGAAGAAAATATTTTAAACAGCTGAAAATACTAGCCAGGAGAAGGGAGTCCCTTCTCTTATTTAATAGATAAGAAAGTATAAAAATTCTGAGTGAAGTGCTGTCCAGCTTCAGCACCTAGCCCCTCGAGTCATAAGCCGCATCTCTACGGAAATCAGGATTTCCTTCGAGTTCCGTCTTATGCTGGTCGGGGCTGAACGAGGTGCTTGCGCTTTTCTTATTTGCTCTCATGATATAAATTAATATCATATTCTTTTTTCATCATTTCAAAAACTTTGTGTCTACTTTTCCACCGCTCTTCTTTCCACAGGTCTTTGCTCCGGTCTATGATTTCGCAGCGGAGTGCATGATATTCCTTCTCCGCTTTTTCTTTCTTTTCATACAATATTTTGGCGGCCCCAAAAAGCGCAGCTGAGATGAGAAGCAAGTATAAGTCCGATTGTTTCTGGATGAAGACGGAAAACATATCCGCAAATGAATAGGAATACTTGACCATGATAAATTTATATAAGTAATAAAATAGTGCGAGTGTATAGAAGACGCTTGTCCATATGACGAGGAAATGCCTCCATTTCAACTTATCAAATTTCCGCTTTCTCTTAACGACGTTTTCAAGCAGTTGTTTCGTCGTTTGATCTGCAAGCTCATCAAGCATAATGATAGAAGATTCCAATCCGATCCCCTCCCACAAATAATGTATGAACCAAAGCGGAAAGCTAGTACAAAAAAAGATGACCGAATATGGTCATCTCTTATTTTGGCACGGGTATTTTTAATACTTGCCCTACTTCTATTTCATTTGATGGCAGGTTATTG
The DNA here is from genome assembly GCF_003350505.1 of Falsibacillus pallidus. Classification (NCBI taxonomy): domain Bacteria; kingdom Bacillati; phylum Bacillota; class Bacilli; order Caryophanales; family Bacillaceae; genus Falsibacillus; species Falsibacillus pallidus. The sequence goes on along the minus strand of NZ_QQAY01000004.1, from coordinate 4,364 downwards.
AATTCTTTTATTTTTTCGATTCCATCTTTTGAGTGAAAATAGTTCATGGAAATTCGAAAGATCGTTTCGTTTGGCTGGACGGTATGTTCCACCACTTGAATGTTTTGATTGGATTCAGGAGGTTCATTTGAGTCCGTCTGAACGGTTGTTTGAGCTGGCGTCGATTCCTGATTCTCCGCAGCTCCCTCTTTGGATCCAGTATTTTCTGCAGTCCCTTTTTCAGCAGGAGGATCCGCTTGATCTTGAGAACTTCGAGACGAATTCGATGCATCCTTTTCTATATTGGATGAATCCCCTTCATCAGCAGCTGAATTTTCAGCTCCGTTTGAAGTTTCGAATCTGATTTCTTCCCCGCCGCTGTTTTCCATCGCTGGTGTACTGAAGTCGTGTTTTTCAAAATATGTATATAGGCCAAAGATTGTGATTGGAACTAAAACGAAAGAGAGGAGCAATAATCGAATCAAAGGAAATTTCAATTTCCATTTTGTCTTGGTCTTTTTCTGCCTGTGATGTTCTGACCTCGGAGGCAATTGGCTCTTTTTCGATGTACTCACTGTCGTGGTCGTTTCCTCATGTTCGACCTTATCTAATTTTTGCCGCAGCCTCGCTGCTTGATCTCGATACATTTCAGTTTTCATTTGATATCCCTTCTTCTTGTTGGTTCTTTGCTTTTTTTCGAATGATTAGTCCTAATAGAAAATCAATAGTAAGATGCATGGACATCACCGCAGCAATGGAATGCCCTGATAATTCATAAATGCCGCTGATCCAAAAGCTTAATAGAAGAATATTGACTATTAAATACCAGTGCCCCCAATAGCGGATATGGACAGCCGCAAATATTATCCCTGCTATCCACCAATTGGTATGGGTCTGGATCAACCCCCTAAAGAGAAATTCTTCACAAAAGGCGATCACAAGGGATAAGAGGAAAATGCCCCCAAAAGAAAGGCTGCTGAAGATCTTTTCATTAATTCCTCCATCATCATAAAAGCGATCGGGGAGGATTTTCATCATGACTGCATCCAAAGCGACTACTGCCACGCCATTTAAGACTCCTAATAAAACCAGTTTAAAATCGAACTTCCATAAATCAGCAAAGGAAGAAAATCGATCAAATAAAAATATACCTAAAAAGAAGGAAATCGTTAATAGGGCTAATTGAGTGTAATAAACTTGTCGAACGAGCTGTTTTGCTGTCAACTGTTTTATGATTTCAGATTGCCTGAACCTCTCCATACCCTACACCGTCTCATTCAATAAAATATTTTTTAATATCAATTCCCAGTCTCCAATTGATGAGGAATCCTCTTCTTTTTCATCACTTTTTAAATAATAGCGCAGGTCTAATCCGCAATTGTCGCAGCATTTTTCTACTGAAGGTTGTTTATCTTCCTCAAAATATTCTAAGATTCCAGCCCTTCTGCAATCACTCGACTGCATCCAGGCATTCAATTCTTTCAGCTTCATTAATTTTTGTGTGATGCGATTCTGACAATGGTCTTTTACAGCTTCAGCAAGCTCTAAATGATCCAATTCATGGCGGCGGTTTTTGAAATGCAGGAGAAACCTTGATTGGATTTCGGTCAACTGAAGAGAAAGTTCGCATTCTTTCCAATCCATCCCTGAAGCGATTTTCGAATAGAATTCATCTATCTGAATTTCAGTCGGGAGCTCCCCCTCTATTAATTGTTCAGGAAGCTGATCATCATATGGTGCAGAAAGGTAGATTGCAATGCTTTCTTGTCCATCCCGGCCTGCCCTTCCTATTTCCTGTAGATATGATTCCAATGTCGGCGGCATATGAAAGTGAATGACGTAGCGGACATTTTCTTTATTGATTCCCATTCCAAATGCACTGGTCGCACAAATAATATCAAGTTGTCCATAAAGAAACTGCTGCTGGATCAAGATTCTCTGTTCTTGATCCAACCCGCCATGGTAGGCCGCAACCCGCTCATTATTTTCTTGACGGATCAGCATGGCTGTTTCGTCAGCGATTTTCTTGCTGGAAAAATAAATGATGCCCGGCCCTTGCAGGTCGTGGACCAATTGTAATAGTCTGTTGGTTTTTTCTTGAAAGCTTGGAACCTTTTGGACAATCAGGCCAATGTTGGGTCGGTCCACAGAAAAAACCCAGCAATCCGGAGACTTCAGCTTCAAAATCCCGAGTATGTCCTTGCGCACCTCATTAGATGCGGTCGCAGTAAGGGCCAGGGTAACAGGACTTCCGAGTTCAGTACGTATATTTCCCAACGATGAATAATCCGGTCTGAAGTCATGGCCCCATTGCGAAATGCAATGCGCTTCATCTACCACAAATAAGGATAGTGTGATTCTTCTGATAAACGGGATCACTTCAGGATTCGAGAGCATTTCAGGAGATATGTAAATAAATTTATATTTGTCCAAATTAGAGAGTACTGTCTTCTTTTCCATATAAGAAAGAAAAGAGTTGATGGCTACGACCCTTTTCTCACCCATTGCCTTCATCTGCTCTACTTGGTCCTGCATCAGGGATAATAGCGGTGAAACAACCAAAACGCTTCCCTCAAGCAAGTAGCCTGCCATTTGGTAGCATAGGGATTTCCCTGTACCTGTCGGGAGCATGGCCAAAGTGTCCTTTCCATTTATAATGGATGTTATGATTTCTTTCTGACCGGTACGGAATTGATCATGCCCGAAATAGCGCTTCAAATGTTGTTCAAGGCTCATGCTGTACCCCCTTGCTGTGCAAGCACCAATCTGATTTGGAAGTAAGTAGCCGAAGGCACTGCATCCCTGATTGGCTTTAATTTTTTCTGTCCCGTTTTTATTAGCTGCTCCGCAATAGAATGCCTTTCCTCTTCACTTACATATGGCGCTATTTCAAAACCTGGAACATTGAGTGCAATTTCAATGATATGGTCCTCAATAGTGCTTAATTTCAATCCTCTGCTTGCAGCGATTTCATCAAGATTTTTCCCTTTCAGGAGATATTGGTAGGTGGTTCGTGCCGAGTTCGTCAATGATAGATGTTTATCCATGCCGCTTAATATACTGCTTAACAAGGGAAATTGATCTTGCTCTTCATTCATTTTGCCGATCATAAAATGGAGCAGATTCATAAATCGGAATTCATATTCTGTCTGTTCCATATTCAACTCATCCGCTGCCTGCTTTGCGGTAAACCCTATTCTATTTGCTCCGGTCAGACGAAGAACAAAAACATAAGGATTTTCAAAATTTTGTCCTGAAAGCATTTTTTGAAGCTCTTCAAATGCTTTTCTTGCTAATTCATCTCGGGAGAATTTTGTCCTGTTAAAAAAATCCTTAACCCATAGTAATAGTTCGGTTTCACGGCGAATAGGATAATAATGGGTTTGTCTACGCGTCAAATGGGACATGACCTGAACAAGGAGGCTGGTTCTCTTCCAAAATGTAATGGCGATATCCTGTTGTTTCCACCCTTCTACATAAATAGGAAGGTCAAGATTGCGGAAAGTTTCCTGGACTGCACTTTTACCTGCATCAAGTACACGGCAGGAATTATCCTCATTGATGATAATTGACTTATCGTTTTGCAGTTTTTTTAATTCGGAATCAAATTCATTCCTTGTTAATGTGGGATATAGTTGGAAAAGGTGTTGGAGGGAATAAAGGTGGGCGTCTTGGATAGATTGGGAAGATTTTTTTCCTTTTAAAATATGATAGACAGAATAAACTGTTCTTTCATCCCTGACCGCCATTAAACTTTTCACTATGAGCGCCTGAAAAAAAGTCATGTTTACTCTCCTCGGTCTTTTGTCGTTCATTACTGTCATTTTAACACGAATCGACATGATTCGGTGGTTTTCTTTGTAGCCATTTAGGGAATAATCTTCGAGAAAGCCTTACCAGACAAGGCTTTAGAACAGAATAACTATTGAAAAGTTTCCCAATCACCTTTAAAATGAAAGATGGAGAACATTTTCTTTTCATCTATGTAGATGATTTTGCTTTAATTATATAGATTCTTACAGGAGGTTGTACTTATGGCTAAATATACGATTGTTGACAAAGATACATGCATTGCATGCGGCGCATGTGGAGCAGCGGCACCTGATATTTATGACTATGATGATGAAGGTATCGCTTTTGTCACATTAGATGACAATGAAGGAATCGTGGAAGTTCCGGATATCCTTCTTGACGATATGATGGATGCATTTGAAGGCTGCCCAACAGATTCCATTAAAGTTGCTGATGAACCATTTGAAGGCGACGCGTTGAAATTCGAATAGAAAATCAAATCGAGTAGGCGCATGAATGATTCATGCGCCTCTCACAGATCCGTACGTGCGGGTCATCGCATACGGCTCCTCCATATTATCCCCGCTGGGGAT